>JAXFZX010000001.1:0-9115 GCA_034184445.1 Pseudomonadota bacterium
ATGGGCTGGTCTATATATTCCAATGTGGATAAAAAATCCTTCATTTTATCTAAATTACTAAAAGTTTCTGATAATGCTTCTCCATTCATAACAATCTCTAAATCCATTTTTTAACTCCTTTATTTCTGATAAAAATATTTATCGTTAAAATGATTCATTTTTGGAATCGCACAGAACCGAATCGTCCCCCGATTCAGTTAAAATTTTCCAATTTTGGATTCAAAATGGGGCAAAAATCATTAAAATTTGACCCGACCTAAAAATAAAAAGTATATCCTAATATATCGTAATATATCCTAATATACCGAAAATGACCCATTTTCGGCTTTTGTCAAAATTGGGGGGATTGATTTCTTTTTCCAAATCCATATTCTTGTGTTCACCGATGCGGGATGGTCCCGTAAAGGTGTAAAAAATCTGATAATAAAACTAAAACGAAAGGAAAATTAAAATGTCAGAAAATGAAAATGTTTTAACAATTGAAGACTTCATGGGAAGTTATAGCATTGTGCCGATGAAAAATGCCAGAGAAGAAGGACTGATGTCATTTGATGTCTGTAAGCAAAGAATCTTAGAGCTCATCCAAGAAAACATCCGCCTTTTTAAGGCAAATGTTTGGGACAAGAAAAACCGTATGCAAAAACTGTTGGTGGACTTGGATAAGAAAAACAAAACAGTTTTTACGGTTCGCCTTGGTGGCAAACGGATTTATCGTTGCAATACAGTTCTCTTGGATTTACCGAGCAAGATTGAGTTCTTAACGAAGTTCTATGAAGGTGTTTCTCGTGGATGCTTGAACAAACAGATTGAAGATTTCTGTGAAAAAGAGGTCAATTTGGCAAATGATAGAAAGAAGAAACAGAAAGAAAAACGCAGAGAAAAGCGTAAAGCCGAAAGAGAAACTCAGGCAAAAAAAGAAGCAGAAGCCAAACAGCATCTGCCTCAGAATGTTTAATTATCAACCGAGAGTGGAAGAACTGGAACTTCTTCTGCTCTCATAATCAACGAAGGAATTATACTATGGCAAAAAACAAAAGTCAAATAAAAATGCGGGATGCTTTGCGGCAACTGAATCAACCAAAATCGGTCTATCTGGAATATCTGAACAGTTCTGAAGAAGACCAAAGATTCTTGGAACATGTTGTGCAGACCGTTCTTGAAAAGGGCTATATGCCGGCATAGTAAAAAAGAGCAAATTCTGCACAAACGATCTTGACATGGGATTTTAGATCCTTACGATCGGCGGCATAAAGGAAAACCATTATGTCGTATCATTATCCAGGACTCGTTGCCAGAAATCGGCTGTTTTACTTCCGTCTCAAAATACCAGTGGCGTTAAGAAAAATTGCCCGTTGCACGGAGATGGTGTATTCTTTGAACACAAGCATCTATCAAGAAGCAATAGAGAAATGGCGTGTAGAATTTGCTCATTTACAAGCATTTTTAACCATATTTAAGGATATTATTATGAAAGTAAATGAACAAAAACAATTGGTATTAAACAGAGCCGATGTGGACAAGTTATTGCTCCACAGATTGGAACAAATTCAGGAATTCTTGGAAAACAATACGGACGAGATTAAATCTCGTCATAAGACAGAAGCCGACATCATTTTATTCCCCAACGGAAAAAAAGAGGCAGATATTCGCAAACTCATGCAGGATATGATTCTGGATTATCTGAAGGGATTGGTAGATAAAAATAAAGCAAATATCACTTTAAGAAGCGTTTATAACCAACTGAGAAACAAAGAAATTGAATTAGGATTAGTTGGTAAGGATAGCAAATATGACTGGCTGAAAGAATTTTCAACACATATTGCCCAATTAGACCACTATGCCAAGAAGGCAGTAAAAGCCGAAAGGGATAATAAACTTTATACGCCAAGAAATGCAAAGGTGATAACCCTGCTCCGCAGTTATGATGCCATGAAAACTGATGAACGGATTCACCATTCTATGGCGGCAACACATTGGAAAAAGTTTTTTAAGAAATTTGCACAAATAAAGCGAAACATCAAGGGGACTGATGAGAAACGAATAGATAGGATTGAAAATGCCATTCATGCCAGTTTTGCTTTAATGGGAAGAGAACACATTGAGGATATTACAAAACAGGATTGTCGTACCCTCTGTGAAAGAATATATCGGCTTCCCAAAAGATGGCTTGAAAAATTATCATCTTCTGAAAATATCTTGGATATTTTAACAGATAATACCAATCTCACGCTTAGCAGAAAGACAATCAAAAGTTATTTAGAAGCATTTAAGGCATTTATGAGATATGCTGTCAAAGAGGATATTATTGAAAACAGTCTGAATGATTTTATTGATATGCCTGTCAAAATTGATGGGCTCAAAAGAAGTAATTTCACAACGGAAGAGTTACGAATTATCTTCAATCCTAAAACTTATCCCAACCCTCATAACAGAAAATATGTTCCAAGATTTTGGATACCAATCATAGCCCTTTATCATGGTGCTCGTCAAAATGAAATCTGCCAGTTAGATGTGGATGATATTGTGCAAGAAAAAGGAATCCCTTGTATTTCAATCAATAACAGGGGGGATGATAAGAGCCTTAAAAATGAGGGGTCAAATAGAGTGATTCCAATACATCCTAAACTTCTTGATATGGGATTCTTGTTATTCGTGGAATATCAACGCAAAAACAAACAGAAAAAATTGTTTAATACACTTAGTAAAACAAAGCATAAAGGTTATAGCAAAATTATACAGCAGTGGTTCAATAGATATTTAGATAACCATGGAATCACGGGAAAGGACAAAGTATTCCATTCATTTCGCCATACCTTTGAAACAATGGCGGTTGAGAAGAGAATCCCAGCGGAATATCAGAATGCTATTTGTGGGTGGCGTGAGCAAGGAATCGGACAACGCCTTTATGCTCACAAAAAAGACATGAGGATTATGTTGGAAGAAATTAGTAAAATTGAATATCCTATCAATCGGGAACTCAATGAGCTAAAGAAAGAGTTTATGGACAGTTATGTTGTAAAGTAGAACATTTCTGGTAAAACTACTTTCTACGACAGTGGTCTTGTCAAGGTATCCACAATGTCTTGCAAGACCACTTTTGTTGCCGATGAACATGGGGGATGACGGTCATAAAAACCACCTTGTCAAAATAACCACTTTTGTTCTAAAACCAAAGGGCATCTGAAAGCAGATTTTGTCCTAAAATGTTAAAAAGATAAAAGGGGAAAAGTATTGATAGAACAGTAAAATCAAAGGTGTATTTTAGTAGAAAATCCATATGTCCAGATTTTGTCTAATCTTCATAAATCTACTTCAAAATGGGGGGAATTTTTGACTCTGTTTTTATGTCTTGGTGTTACAGGTTGGTGCTACACCTCGGTGTTACACCTAAAAACAAGCATTTTAGGCAACAAAAAAGCCCCTGTTTTCAGGGGCTTATTTTCAATATGGGGCGGAAGATGAGACTCGAACTCACGACATCTGGTACCACAAACCAGCGCTCTAACCAACTGAGCTACATCCGCCAGCAGATAACAGAGTATATTTTTAACCGATTTATTTTGCTTTGTCAAGAAAAAATTTGAATAAATTAAAATAAAAAGCCCTCATTTTCCTGAGGGCTTTAAAACATGGTGCGGGCTGCTTTATGCTTATCGGACTACTTTTTTGAAATAGAAGGATTTATTTGATATGAGAAAGGCCGATTATTGAAAATTTGAATAATTGTCCAAACAATGAATATCATTCCTATTAGAACGGAGGGATAAGACTTTATATAATAATCATGTATAAGCCATAAAATAGAGTTAAAAACAATAACATAACGCATTTGTTGTTCATTCTTTGTTGTATACATAAAAATAGTATAACTGACAGAGGCGATAACTGCCAATAATCCGATTACTCCTAGATTGTTCATATATATTCCTGTGATAAGGCATACCGCAGACAGAATAAATGTTGCCTTTGATGTCAATTTGTTTTTACAAAATAGGATATTACGTATTATACCAAAGCAATTTGTAATCAAAGCGGCATAAGCGAAAAGGGCTACATTAGCAAGAATTGAAAAGAAAATATTAATGGCTTGCCACCATATTAAATCTTTTTTATTTTTTTTAGCTACGGATATAACAACGCATGCAGCACCCAATGCAGCAAAAATGTTTCCTAAAAGAAGATTAAAATACATACGAACTTTCCTTATCTTTATTACAATAGTATGGCATTTAATTAAAAAAAGCAATTTAAAAAGTTCGATAATCGGTAATTTTTCTTAATTTTCTACAATCGGACTATCGGACTAGGGGAAGGAGTTGCGACTAAAATAAAAAGCCCTCATTTTGTTGAGGGCTTTAAAACATGGTGCGGGCTGCTTTGTGATTATCGGACTCAAATTACGGAAGATTTAAAAGAAAAATTACAAAAATTAAGGTTGTAATTAAACTACAATTTTTGTATAATATACCCAATTTTAGACAATCTAAAAAGGAGATTATATGATTTATATAGCCAGACACGGACAAACAAAGTGGAATTTGGAACGCAGATTGCAAGGACAATTAGATGCACCTCTTAATGACACAGGTAGGAAAGAAGCGGTTATGTGTGCAAAACAACTTACTTCGGCTAAAATTGATAAAATTATTTCTTCTGATTTATCACGTGCAAAAGAAACTGCTGATATCATCAATAAATCTTTATCTCTGCCTATCACATTTGATTCTAGATTGAAGGAACTAAATTGTGGCGATTTACAAGGTAATATCATAACAGAAGTACCTTGGCATACTTTTATTCATGATCCTGATCATTTTCATTCTGAACCTCTTACAGATTTTTATAGCAGGTTAAAATCATTTTTTAATGAACTTGATGCAACAAAAAATACATTGATTGTAACGCATACTGGAGTTGTTAAAATGATAATGCACTTGGCTCAAAATCCAGATTCATATAATCAAGAGGATTTTGAAAATACAGCTCTTCAATTTAAAGTAAAAAATGGAGATATTTTTACATGGGATAAAGGACAAAAGCTTCAACTTTTAACAAAAGACCCATTAAAAAAATCTAATAGCTTAGAATATTAAGTATTTGTTTTTAAAAGAAATCGCATTTAAGAGTCCGATAATTTGCGATTTTTGGCGTTTTTCGGACTTGCCATTATCGGACTCGCCGAATGTATTGCAAACAAAAGAAAAAGCCCTCATTTCGTTGAGGGCTATAATACATGGTGCCTGGGGACGGATGGCAGGGGATAAAAAAATTAAACTACTCAAAAGGTTGAAGAAAAAAATGGGCTTTTTGAGAGGATTTTGGAATGGTGTATCAGAGATGAACAAGGGGGATGAAATGCACTTTTTCCATTTGTTTTAATGGGTTAGATGACCACTTGTATTGAGGCGGTGTTACAGTCAGGTGTACCACTTGGGTAAAAAGACCAAAAAACTAGATGTCAAAAATACCTCAATAACCTCTTGGTTATCATGGATTGTCCCTCTTCATAAAGTCGGTCTAAATATACCTTTTTTGTGAAACCATCATTCAGGTCTGATATATTTCGTATCAGATTATGGACGGAATCAATAGAGGGATGTCTATGTTCGCAAAGTATCATCCCAAAATAGTATTTGTTCTTGTTTAGGAACTGTTCTGAGAACTGGTATTGGCTTTCCACAAGACCAAGTTTACGGAGGTACTTATAGCATTTGACAATATATTTCGTGTCTTCTGCTTGGTGTTTATAGTGAGGTTCATCCAGTTCGTCTTCCACCTCATCATCTACGGTTTTAGTTGCCCCCGAAAAGCGTTTGAAAATGGCAGCAAAATTCGTGATGTTTAGAAGGCTTGGTGTTACAGGTTGGTGTTACACCTCGGTGTTACACCTAAAATCCAGTGTTTTAGGCATAAAAAAAGCCTTGAAAATCAAGGCTTAATTTAAAAATGGTGCCTGGGGACGGAATCGAACCGCCGACACAGGGATTTTCAGTCCCTTGCTCTACCAACTGAGCTACCCAGGCAAATCCAATGAATAGTTTTATACACTAAAAATTTTTAAATGTCCAGTCTTTTTTTTAAAAAAAGTAAAAACTTTTATATTATTTATTTATTTCAGTATTTTCCTTAAATCTTGACTGACTTCATAAACGGGTAAGCCGATAATGTTGGTATAGGACCCTTGAACATCCTTAACCAATGCTGAAAAGAGTCCTTCAATCCCATAGGCTGCCACATTTTGCCATTCTTTGGATGCGATAAGGGTATCAATTTCGGCATCTGTGAACTTTTTGGTTTTGATGGTAGTTTTGACAAGTTTTGAAATTTCTTTCCCCGTTTCAGAAATAATACAATATCCTGTATAGGCATAATGTGTTCCACCCGATAGAGATTTAAAATTGGATCTGGCTTTTTGCTCGGTGGGGGCTTTGCGCACGATTTTTCCCTTAGCCACAATAATGGTATCTGCCGCAACAATAGCCGTCTTTGGGCGTAAATTTGCCACATGGCGAGCTTTTTCGGTTGCAACTCTCACCACATACTTATCGGGTTTTTCCCCTTTTTTTTCGGTTTCATCAATATCTGCCGGCACAATTTCTGCCGGCTTAAACCCCGCATTTTCCAAAAGCCTGATCCGCCGCGGTGATGATGATGCCAGAATGAATGGTTTTTCTAATCCCCAACAGGGTTTTGTTTCTTTTGTTTTAAATGTTTTAATCATGTTTTTTCTCCTTTATTTCACTTTACATAAAATAATTTTATCCGTCAATTGTTTTTTTTAGGGCAGGGGGCGTGATGCCCCCGTTTTTTAGGCGTGTTCTCTATACGGGAAGAGGTAGCGATTGATAAGCCTTTCTGCCTCTTTAATCCGACCCTTTTGGACAAGCCTACGGTTTAGCCGTGCCGTCAGTTGCCATTTGGGATCTGCATCCCGTCTGGCGGCCTCCTGCCTGATGGCCTCTAAGGCTTTTGTGCTTCCCCGACTCACCAGAATATCCCACAAGAAGGCGAAGTCGTATGGGGTTCCGCCCAATCTGTCAGCCACCATTTTTCTTGAGTATGGGTATTTCAGTTCCACACGGTCATCATATGATGTCGGACGCTTAGGCCTGACATGACCGGGGTAATAGCATCCCTCGGAAGTGTATTCAATCCCTCTGACTTGGTAAGATTGTTCTCCGATATTGATAGATTCTTCTTGTTCCCAACCGGCATCCTTACTCCAAATGTATCGGCTCTTCCATGTGCAACTTTGGTATTTGTGCCAGTAGTAGTCCTTTTGTGTGGGGCCATTTTGCTCAATTTGATACTGATAGCAGGGCCATTTTCCACCGTAGGCACAATCCACCCCGCTGATCATGGTATAGGTCGTATGAGCCTCTGTGACACTTTGGCTGAATTTTTCTTTCACTCTTGGCGAGGCATCTCTTGAGGAATATACACTTTCACAAAAGTCTTGAAGGTCTTGCGATGGTTTGCCCATTTCGGGGTCAAGCCCTTCATGCCTAAGCGAGTATCCGTAGTTTGCCAGTTTTGTCAGCACCGTTTCTTTGATAAAGTCCATTTTTTTCTTTCCTTTCGTTTTAGTTGTTTTTTATGTGGGGGCGGGTTTCGCCCTCATGGTTCTTATCGTTGATGATCAATTTGGTAGCGTCTGATTAGTTCTCGCGCCACAGCCTTCCCCTCTTGGCCGTTTCTCGCCAAGATTTTGACAGCCGCTGTCAGTGCCTGCCAGCTGGAGTCATATTTGAGGTGTATTTGTTTTTCTTTGATTTTTTCTATTTTCCTTTCAAGTTCAAGACGTTCTTTCATCTTCTCCAAGGTCCATCCGGCTTTCTTGCACTCCAAGAATTCCTTTTCCCCGCGGGTTAGGTAGAAGTTCCAGAGGATCCCGAACCTTTTCTCTTGTTCTGTGTCCATGATGATATTACCTTCTCTGTTTCTGGATGTGATATCCTCTTTCGTGCCGTTGAGGTATTGAAACCAGTTTGTCACTGTTATTTTTGTTGGATCCGCTTCCCATGATTGTTTGTCAGGATCCCATTTGAGCTCCTGGCGCCATTCGCATTGGCACCTCTCAGTATAGTGTTCCGGGCAGTCATAATCTCCAACCACACTCCAAGAGATCTTCTCTTCCGAGCTGGTTTCTTGCGTGATGATGTATCGGTCCACTTTATCTTTGATGTACTCCCTTTTGTACGTTACCCCATCTGCTTGGACGTCTTGGATGAAGCTGTCTGTTTGGTGTGTTGTTTCTCCCGCTAGTTTTTCCAGCACTGTTTCTTTAATGATGTTGTTTGTGTTCATTTTTCTTTCCTTTCGTTTTTTATATTATTGCCTGGTGTGTTCAGTTGCTTGTCTGCAGAGATTTTTGATGGCGTGTTTTAGCACAAGTTTTTCTTTTTTGAACCGATCTCCTAGCCTCATTGCTTCCCAGATTTTCAGCCATCCCTGTTCAGATTTAGGCTCTTGAATTTGTGGCATATCATCGGGTGTTTGACATTCTTTTTGTTCTAGCAGTTTAAGTTTCCATGGCCCCTCGGGATCGGCCGGATCTCTTTCCCTCAGGCTTTCGCTGTATCTGTAGGCCGATGATGCCCGCCCTTCTTCCTGTTCCCAGATCCGTGTCCTGTGTGAGTGGTGGAAGGCAGTGCCGCATCCGCAGATTTCATAGTCATAGTGTTCTTTATATGTTTGTGTGACTGTGTAGATAGCATTTCCTGTTTCTGTTGTTGCTAAGCGGTATTCTGTTTCCAAGGTGTATCGTTGCCCCATTTCCCAGATTTCTGTCAGGCGATCACTATGGAGGGATTTAAATAATTTATCCAGGACCGTGTTTTTGATGATATCTTTATGGTTCATTTTTCTTTCCTTTCTTTTGGGTATAAAAAAAGCGCCCTTTCGGACGCTTTGTGGTTAAAAAAAATCCCCCTTGGTCTAAGGGGGGAATTTTGAAAAAAGATCGCCTGTAATGTTCGTCTTCTGTTTTGTTTGAGAAGTTTCATCGCAAGTTCTCCTTTTCGTTGCAATGCCGCATTGTATCACAATTCCTTCTCTTTGTCAAGAGTTTTTTGAAAATAATTGACAAATTATTATATAGTCAGAAAAAAAGATG
>JAXFZX010000002.1:0-5736 GCA_034184445.1 Pseudomonadota bacterium
AATACGTTTTTTAACACATTTTTTTTCTTAATTTCCATAGACTTCATAATTAAATTCCTTTCTAAAATATGGGGGAGATTATATATGACTTCACAAAAAAAATCAAGGAATTTTTATAAAAAAACATATGTATCTCTATAATATTAGTAAAATAAATCATTTATTTTTCAATAAATTAAAAGCCGCCCAACGGACGGCTTTTAAATATAAAATAAACCTTAATACCCTTCTAATTTTTCATCCAGTGTTGCACCGGCCAAATAATCAATTAATGGTCTTTCAATAAAGGTGTAAGCACCAAACTCGCCCCGATCGCGTGCCGCGATGCACGCCCTGACGCAAGATACCATCACATTGGCGGTTAATTCCGGATTATTTCCTTCTAATGTATAGCGTTGATTGACCTGCATACCGGTGCGTTCAATATCTCCTTCATGGTGTAGGGTATTATACTTATCAATTTTTTTCACAAACAACACTTCTGTTGGTTCATTTCTAAAATAGGCATCAGATTGAATGGCTTTTGCCACTGTTTCGGGATCGGCATCCTTTAATAATTCCACATAAACACGGCGTTTTTGTTTACCACGCCCGTTGGCAAGAGTCAATGCCACCGCATCCTTTACGCCCGGGATGGCCTTAACGGCAACGGTATGCCCCATACTTCTGCCACCTTTTTCACCTCCGAAAGTTGTGGTTGTATGACCGGTAAAAGAGGCAATTTTCATGATTGTCCGTATTCCGGAATCGGTCCCCGGATCCCAACCGGTTGCAAAAATAGAAACAACCTGTTTTGCCTTCGCGTTAATATCCAATTCCTTTTTAAGGGCTGGAATGCGTTCGTGCTCATCAAAGCTATCTACTGTACAAATCCCCAAAGCATGATATTCTTTAATGCGTTCAGGCACTTCGCGAGACGGCATGGATAGCAAGGCAACATCCACTTTTCCAAGTTCCCGAATATCTGCTACCACTTTGGTGTTGGCAAGACTTGGGTCTTGCTGTTTTAATGAAATTGGCCGACGCACAACGCCCGCCAGATACAAATCGGGATTTTCGGCAATCGCGCGTTTGCAACCGCGCCCGACATTACCCCAACCGATAATAGCTACTGAAATTTTCTGCATTAAAAGCCTCCTGACATTTTAAGGTAAAGTTGTTTATAATCTTGTGATGATTTTGACCACGAATAATTTTGCCGCATTGCCAAGTGTCGCATAAAACGAATATGTGCCGGCCTGTCAAAATAGGTTGCATTTGCCCATCCGATCGTGTCGTATAGAGCCTTGGATGAAATATCCCGAAATTTAAATCCTGTTCCAACACCATAATATTCATTGTAATTACTAACCGTATCTTCTAGCCCACCGGTTGCCCGCGCAATCGGCAGAGCCCCATAGGTCTGACTCACCATCTGCTTTAATCCGCACGGCTCATAAATTGAAGGCACCAATGAAAAATCACTACCGGCATCCATTAAGTGCTCCATTTCCGGTTCAAACCCGATTTTAACGGCAATTCGCCCCGGATACCGGCGGGGGAGGGATGCAAAATAATCCTGTGCCCAGCTGTCACCCTGACCCATGATAACAAATTGCGCCTGCATGGTATTTAAAACCGGTTCAATACACTCGGACAACATTTTAATGCCCTTTTGTTCCGCAAGCCTGACCGCCATACCAAAAATCGGTTGAGACACACTGGCTAAACCCGTTTTTTTGATTAAAGCCTCTTTATTCTTCTTTTTCCCCAACAAAACATTTTCTACCGAATATCTTTCTGGAATAATCAAGTCCTGAGATGGATTCCATAACTGGGTATCAATACCGTTTAAAATACCACACAGATCCGCCTTTCTCTCCCTTAGGATAAAATCAAGACCTGCCCCAAATTCCGGTGTTAAAATCTCACGCGCATAGTTGGGGGATACGGTGTTTAACTTATCCGCAAAACGAAGTCCCCCCTTTAAAAAGTTAATGCCACCATAATCTTCAAAAGCCGAAGGATTGAAATCACACCAATCAATTTTGGCATAAGGGACCACATCGGATCCAAAACGCCCCTGATACGGTAGGTTATGGATGGTCAACAGGGTTTTTGTGCCGTTAAAAAATGGGTCATGCTCATGCTTAATATAGTATGAAATTAACGAGGTCTGCCAATCATGAATGTGTACAACGTGCGGATGAAATTTTAAATCACGTGCAACTTGAAGTGCTGCCCGACAAAAGAATGCATACCGATAGGCGTTATCCTGAAACGCAACATGGTTCCATTTATCATCATAGATTCCTTCGCGTTCAAAGTACTTGTTAAACTCAATAAAATAGGTTTCTATCCCCGGAATATAGTCTGACCTGTGTACACAGAAAAATTCGTGACAATTTCCCATGTCCACGCAATTACCTTCCATCACTTTATAAAGATTATACTTTTGGTAATTAACTGCGGAATAAAGGGGTATGATTGCTTTTACGGTGCATCCTTCTTTGATGAGTGATTTCGGTAAAGCCCCTACGACATCACCCAATCCACCTGTTTTGACAAACGGTGTCATTTCACTTGCGACAAAAAGAATGTTTAGGCTCATTTCAGACCTCCATATAATCTAGTATAAATAAAATTAAAGCAGATTGCAAGCATTTTTTAGAGTGTGAATCAAAAATACACACCAAAAGGCCAAAGATAACCACCAAATAAAACATATAACGGATTCATTTTGATTTTAATGATCGCTATAAGTGTTCTATGTATTAGGCAATGAATTTTTTAAATGAGGATCACCTGTGATCGGTATAAATTTTTTTTGGGGGGAAGGTGTGCTAAAAATTGCTTAAAAATTTAGTTGATTATCTAATGAAAATTTATCTTGAAAATTAAAAAAATATGTGATAGAAGAGAGCCAAGGAGTCATGAGAGACATGAAAATTTTGAAGAAAGGTGATATTATAAAAAATATGCAATATATGAAAGATACCCCATCCCAAATACAAATAGAATAATTTATTGTTTTAAAATATAAATTAGTATTATTTGCGGGTGTTATGGATAAGTAGAGAAAAAGACTAAAATCTTTTTCATTTAAAAATCCCCTGCCGAATGACGACAGGGGATAACAACAAACAAAATCGGAAATTACATCAAACCATCTTTGGTCGCCATATGTTTAACCATACGCACCAAAGCATTTGAATAACCCCATTCATTGTCATACCAAGAAACGATTTTAAACATCCGCTTTTCGCCTTTCAGGTTGTTTTGAAGCGTTGCTTTAGAATCGTAAATACTGGCATGCGAATCGTTGATAAAGTCGGTAGAAACCAATTCTTCATCTGTATATCCCAAAGTGCCTTTCATATAGGTATCGGCCGCTTTTTTGAGGAGTGAATCAATTTCTTCAATACTTGTATCACGGCCCGCAACAAAAGTCAAATCCACGGCGGATACATCGGCTGTCGGTACACGGAAAGACATGCCGGTGAGTTTTCCTTTCACAACCGGCAATACTTCGCCGACCGCTTTTGCAGCACCCGTTGTGGACGGAATAATGTTAATTGCCGCCGCACGACCACCGCGCCAATCCTTTTTGGACGGACCGTCAACGGTTTTTTGTGTCGCGGTATATGAGTGAATCGTGGTCATTAGGCCTGTTTCAACACCGATACCTTCCTTAATTAACACATGAACCAGTGGGGCCAAGCAGTTTGTTGTGCAAGATGCATTAGATACGATTACATGTTTGGCAGGGTCAAATTCTTGTTCATTGACGCCAAAGACCATTGTTTTTACATCGCCTTTACCCGGGGCAGAAATCACCACGCGTTTAGCACCAGCCGTAATATGACCCTGGGCTTTTTCGGATTGAGTAAAAAGACCTGTTGATTCAATGACATAATCAATGTTTAAATCTTTCCAAGGCATCGTGGCTAGATCTTTTTGAGCCATCAAACACCGAATTTCATTGCCGTTCACGACCAATGTATCGTCTTCTTCCAAAGCGGGATTAGACTTTTTTGTAGAAATATCGGCCTTCATTTTGCCGTGGACTGAATCATATTTTAATTGGTAGGCAAAGTATTTTGCATCCGTTCCCATATCCACCACGGCAACAACATCAATCCCGTTTCCGAGTAAGCCTTGTTCTGTAATGGCTTGGAACACCAGACGGCCAATCCGGCCAAATCCGTTAATAGCAACACGAACTGTCATAATTATTCTCCTTTGTTAAAGTTAAAAAAATCGTGTAAGACATCATAGGCACATTTTTCAAAAAAAATCAAGAAAATTTTTTATACTCAGCATTTGATGTATGAAAAAAGGAGGGCTATATTGAGGGAAGCCCCCCTAACTAATTCCGTCTCTTTAAGGCATAGGAAGATTGAATATGAAACGGAACCTATCGCATTTGCGATGATCCGTATTTAGCATATTTTTTCACCCCTGTCAAATACTCTTTTATGTCGGGCATACTTTTTTATATTTTTAAGCGTTTTTCCTATTGCGCCGTGTTCTTATTCATCAACGCCGATAGAATGCCTTGGGCAACTTGTGTATTAGCGGGTGTTTGATCCTCTGGTGCTAGGCATGCTGCCAACATCTTTTTTACCGTAGTCCGCATGGGGGAAGCCAATGCCGATCCATCTTGAACATAGGCCATTGCTTTTTCCGTCAGGCATGATTGCATATCTGTTTTTTCTTTCAATAACTCGGAAGAATCCATGCAACCTGCTAATAAGCCAAACAAAGTTAAACACATATATTTTTTCATTTTAGACCTCCAATGTCCGACAGGATATCGTTTTCTCCTCCAAAAGTCAAGAGTCATCAAAAAAATATTTTGACACCGGTATAAAAATATGCTAATAACCATTTTGACAGGGTTTTTGTGATTCGATCCTGTTGGGGAGTGGAATCCTCGCAACAAGAAGCCCAATATTTGGGTAATTATCCGATCTATGCGATCGGAAGGTGGCGGAATAAGCCACTTAACGGTCAATACGCCACGCTAACTTGTTGTAGATTCCAACTTCCGATCACTTTGAATCACAGTATCTTTTTGGGAAAGGAAGTTTAATGCAACAACAAGGGGTTCGGGCGATTCGCACAGAAAACGGTCGCAGTATGGTAGAGATGTTGGGAGTACTTGCAATCGTCGGTGTGATATCTATCGGTGGTATTGCGGATATGAGTATCATTACGAAATTTCTGGCTGTGGTGACGGAACCGCAGTTTAAGTTGGCTCGCGACTTGACGGCGATGGCTATTGCTGACGGACATGTGACACCAGAAGAGATGGAGGCCATGAAGACGATTTGCCATTTGGAGGGCGTTGACGAGATGAAACTGATGGAGGCATTGCAAGGCGGGTATGACCATGTGAACGAGGAGATGCCTAAGACGCACGAGGGGCGGGAGACTTACCTGAGGGATATTATAAAACTGATAGGGGCTGACGGATATGCTGCTCCGCAGGAGGTCTATCTGTTTCAGATTATTGCGGGCAGGATGGGGTTGAACCAAATGGATGTTCTAAGCCTCGTCATTCTGACTACCACCCGAAAATATTTTCAGGGAGATATTGGAACAAGAACCTTTGCGTCATTTATCAAGAATTACATCGATCCCAAAGGGAAAACAGAAAAAGCCAATCGTGAGAACTTACGTACGCTTTATGATACCGTGGCAAATAATACAGAAATGAGTCATGATGTGGAACTGGATGCTGAAATACTACGG
>JAXFZX010000003.1:0-5683 GCA_034184445.1 Pseudomonadota bacterium
GCCTTGAGGTCCATGCCCTCGATGGCCTTGTCGATGGCTTCCCTGATATCAACCTCGCGCGGTTCGCCGGAACGGTTATCAATCAGACGCAAATGAACGCCCGAGTTTAAAAAGGCCAGTTCCCGCATCCGGTGCTCCAAGGTGTCAAAATTAAACTCTGTCACCGTAAAAATTTCGGCGGAGGGGTGAAAGGTCACTTTGGTGCCGTGTTTACCGGTGGCTTCGCCGACTTCTTCCAAATGCTTCACTGTATTGCCGTCCGAAAAGCGGGCATAGTATTCTTTATCGTTCCGCCAAATCGTCAAGTCCAACCAATCCGATAAAGCATTCACGCAGGATACGCCAACACCGTGAAGTCCGCCGGAAACCTTATAGGAGTTGTTATCAAATTTACCGCCGGCATGCAATTGGGTCATAATAACCTCGGCAGCGGAAACACCCTCTTCCTTATGGGTATCAACGGGCATACCGCGACCATCATCAATAACCGTGACAGAGCCATCGCCGTTTAAAATAACATCCACGCGGGAGCAGTAGCCGGCCAAAGCCTCGTCAATAGAGTTGTCCAGAACTTCATACACCATGTGGTGCAGGCCGGTGCCGTCATCAGTATCGCCGATATACATGCCGGGGCGTTTGCGCACGGCCTCTAACCCGTGCAACACCTTAATTGAGTCTGCATTATAGGCTTTTTCGGCCTGAATGATATTTTCTTGTTCTGTCATTTTTTACTCCTTTGTTAAATCACATATTCCTGTTTCTGTAATATATTCTCGATTAGGACATTTATCACATTCTGCTTTATCTACAAAAAGCCATTTAGTTGAATTACAAGATACACATTACATCCGGCCAAAAACAAACAAAAAATAAATAGTATTTTTTTCATTTTTTATCCTTTTTTAAAACACATTTTCCGTCTACATATTCACGATTGGGACATAGGTCACAACTATTACTCTGTACATCAAGCGGTTCAGGATAATCGCAACCCACACATTTTTCGGCAAGGGTTTTTTCATACTCTGCCAACAATTGTTTTTCCTTTTCTGGTGTATAAAATTTTTCAAATTCAAAAATCGCGGCATGACCTTCTTTTTCTTTCTTTATATTTCCAAAAACAAGATGAAGATTATTTCTTTGATTATCTTCCATTTCCCCTTCGACGGGCTCTACTTCTCTTAAGCGTTGTTGAATGATAGATTCTAAGATTTTTTCACATTGTTTCAATAAATCTGAGGGGCATCGAATCTTTCTAAAAGTAGGGGAACTTAGCCCATTCCCAAAATCACTGTAATTCACAGGAGATTTTAGGATATCCGATTCAACCTTGCAGAGATTATTGTATGTTGCGACTCTACTATTTTTTTCATCTATGATTTGATTTATTTCAACAATTTCAGAATTATATTTCGAGATATCTCTCTCAAGTTGCAAAGTTTTAGCGGTTACCTCATTTAATTTGTCCGCAAGTTCTCGTAATTCTGAACAATTTTCACCTTTCTTTTCACAGAATTCAATCAGGCCTTTGGCCAGATTATATTCATAAATGTATCTTCTGTGATAATAATCATATTTGTATCTTTCCACTAAGTTCTGTTTTAAATCGGCAAGCGTTTTATCAAACTCCATCAACCCTTGACAAAGCACTTTTGTATCTTCATCTGCACAAGAGTTTGGATCACACACCCCTTCAAAAGAAATCTTTGCCCAATGGGGATCATTAAGCAAAAAGAGGCTGGAAAAAGTAGGAACCTTAAATTCGGGGCAATTTTCGTTTTTCCATGTACCACCATTCAGTAAGGGGCGTTCAGCGGGGCATGTGCCGGCCATTCCCTGTGTATTCCATAAACAAGAAAACGATATTGCAACCGCTAAAAATAAAACAAATTTTTTCATTTATGCAACCTTTATTATTTCTTGTTCTTCTTTTACATCAAATTGTGCGATTTGTCCAGTAAAATCTGAAAAAATACTCGAATCTGTTGTGGTCATAAAAACTTGGGCGGGACGGGTAAGTAAAATCTCAAACAATGTGTGACGCCGGTGGGCATCCAAGTGCGCCGCGACCTCATCCAACAAAAGAACCGGTGCATGTCCTTGCTCGGCCATTTGTGCCCGCATTTCCGCCAAAATAATAGAGAGTAATAGCGCTTTTTGCTCGCCGGTGGAGCATAAATCCGCTGACCGATTTTGTTGCCGATGAATCACAATAAAATCAGATGTGTGGGGACCTGTCAAATTCCCACCCTCGGCACAGGATTTACGAGCAGAACGAAGGTGTCCCATAAACATATCCTCTACCATAACGGCACTTTGGGTTAAAAGGGCTTGTTCCAACAGGCCCGTGAACTTAATTTCGGCGGCAGGAAAGGTTTTATCCTCGGTGACGGACAAATAAGTGCTGAGTCTTTCAACAATATCTAAACGACTGGCCGCAATGGCAATCCCATTTTCCACTAACTGTTCTTCAAGGGCACCCAACCATGCATTATCCCATTTCCCTTCATGAAGTAGGCGAAACCATTCTTTGAGGGCGGATTGATAATCCGATAACCGATTGGCATGCAGGGGATCAAAAGTTTCAACAATCCGATCCCAAAAACGGCGACGTGCCGCCGGATCCCCACAAAAAAGTCTGTCTTGCGCAGGGGTAAGCCATAGGCACCGAAAAACATCTGCTAAATCAGATTGGCGCGATGTGTTTTTTCCATCAATCCGCATCTGGCGGCGGTCGGCACCGGCAACCATGCCCGTGCCGATTTGATGATCTCCGAACGGCGTGTAAATGCTGGCAGCGATACTCCATAAAGGATACACATCGTCCCCACAGCGACGCGCCACATCCGATAATTTTGCACCCCTAAGCCCCCGACCGGCCGTCAGATAGGAAATAGCTTCTAGGACATTTGTTTTACCAACCCCGTTGGCCCCACATAAAGCCACAGGTTCACCCTTTGTTCCGAAGGATATATCCAGTTCGGGGTAAGAACGGAAGTTCGTAAGTCTGAGGCGACTAATCCCCGTCTTCATTTAGACCCGCATCGGCATTAATACATATAATGCATTAGAATCTTGGGTATCTTTCAAAATAACCGGAGAGACGGAATCATTCATCAATAATTGTACCGTTCCCCCCTTAATTTGTGATAAGATATCAAGCAAATAGCGAAAATTAAATCCAATTTCTAAATTGTCGCCGGTGTATGTTGCATCCATTTCGTCTTCGGCAGAGCCTTCATCAGCGGCAGCAGCGGATACTTGGATCAGGTTGTTTTGTATGCTGAGTTTTATGCCACGTGATTTTTCCGATACCACGGATACCCGTTCAATCACATCCGTTAAAACGGCCGAGTCAGCCTCTAACACCTTATCATTACCGGCGGGGATGACCTTTTCATACTCGGGGTAAGTTCCGTCAATTAAGCGCGAAGCTAATACGACATCTCCCAAATGAAACCGAATTTGATTGGCAGACAAGGAAATATTAATTTCTGATTCCGATTCAGAAGCTAATTTAGAAATTTCCGTAATCGTTTTGCGCGGAATAATAACTCCGGGGATGCCTGTTGCTCCATCAGGTAAAGGAATAAAAGCACTGGCCAACCTGTGTCCATCGGTTGCCACAGCCGTCAAACGCGGCGTTTCTCCGGCCTTTTCATGCAGATATATCCCGTTTAAGTTATAGCGTGTTTCCTCGGTTGAAACGGCAAAAGAAGTTTTACCAATTAAATCCAACAGATCTGTTCCAGAAACGGCAAAGGAAAACGGCATGTTTTCTTGAACCATGCTGGGAAAGCCATCTGTTGGCAGAGTGGCCAATGAAAATTTGGCACGCCCCGCTACCAATGACAATTGATTGTTTTCTGTGGCAGATAGGGAAATCTGAACCCCGTCTGGTAGGCGACTGACAATATCGCACAAGCGATGTGCTGGCACTGTTATGGCACCTTCTTCCTGAATAATGGCGGGCACTTTTTCCACAATTTCAATTTCATTATCAGTTGCCCGAATAACAATACCGTCCGGTCCTGTCTCAATTAACACATTGGATAAAATAGGGATGGTTTGGCGTCTTTCTACAATGCTTTGTGTGTGTTTTAAGGCTTTTAATAAATGGGCCCGTTCAATCGTCAGTTTTAACATGTTTAATCCTTTCTGTTGTAATTTTTTTTATGACTCCGATTATACCCGAAAAATGTGCCGATGAAAAGAAAAATTTCACTTTTTTATATTTTTTTTCGCTTGCCCCCTTTTTTTTTGAATAAAAAATCAGTATAAGAAGAAAAAGATTATTTTGACAATGAGGTTTATGAGATGAAAAAACAGGGGTTAGAGCTGACCGCAAACGAGATTTATAAGGCATCTTTATTGACGGATAAGGATTTGTTGAAATTGAAGAGCGGCCAAAAAATTATCGGGCAAGATCAAGCCTTGGAGGCTATCAATTTCGGTATTCGTATGGATGCCAATGGCTACAACATTTTTTGCACTGGCCCCAAAGGTGTCGGTCGGACAAGTTTATCCCTAGATACCGTCCGGAAATATGCACAAACTTTACCAACGCCGGATGATTGGTGCTTCGTTCATAATTTTCAGGTGCCTCATCAACCGGTTGCCCTACACTTTCCGGCAGGAGGAGGGCGTCAATTTGAAAAGGATATTCAAAAATTTGCGGAAACTCTTAAAAAACAGTTGCTAGCACTGTTTTCTGATGAATCCTATAAAATCAAAGTCGCACATATTGAACAAAAATATCGTTCGGCCAAAGAAGAATTTTTTGAATTGCTGAAAAAAGCAGTGGAAGACGAAAATGTGACTCTTGTCCGTGCGGATGACGGGGTGGTCGTGGCTCCCAAATTAAATGGTAAGGCACTTGAACCGGATTCATTTAACAAGCTACCTCGCAATCGGCGTAAAACTATTTTAGAACAAATGAAACGCGCCCAGAGCAAGCTAGAAAAAGCTATTCGTACTATCCCCGAATTTGAAGTTGAACAACAAAAAGAATTAGATGATTTAAATGCGGTAATGGCCGGTCAAATGATTGATTCCGTATCCAAAGGAATTTTAAAAACTTATGCCAAGCATAATGGAGTCAAAAGTTTGATTAAAGGCATAAAGGAAAGCATTTTGGATAATATTGGTTTATTGCTTCCCAGTGATGAAATTATAGATGAAAGTGGTGTTGAAAAGGCTGATTTATTATGGTCACGCTTTTCGGTTAATGTAATCGTCAGTCATAAACCTGACGAAGGGGCTCCGGTTATCCATGTAAATCACCCGACCTTATCCAACTTAATCGGTAAAATTGAACGGATACAGTTGTCGGGAACCTCTACAACGGACTTTTCGTTGATTCGCCCCGGTGCCTTACATCAGGCCAACGGCGGGTTTTTAATTATAGAAGCCCATGATTTATTAGAAAATCAACCGACTTGGAATGCATTAAAACGGTGCTTGTTTTCTAAAACAATTAAAATGGAATCTGGTATTGATGATAATTCAATCTTTGGGGTTATTTCACAAGATCCAACTCCAATCCCCTTATCGGTTAAGGTCTTATTGATTGGGGAACCGTCTCTGTATTATGCGTTGGCAGAACAAGATGACGAATTTGGGGAATTGTTTAAAATTCAATCTCGATTTGTGGAAAAAATGGAACGAACCTCGGATGCAGAAC
>JAXFZX010000004.1:0-5993 GCA_034184445.1 Pseudomonadota bacterium
GTTCTATTATCCAACGACGTTGGCCAACCTCGGCATCCCACTTAACATATTCTGCGCGATCTTCAAGGGAAGGTTCTCCGACCTCAGGCCGACCCAACATCGTAAAGTTTATAGCACAATTGGCGTGAATTTCATGATGTCGCGGAAAAGATTTATGGAATTGGTAAGGGCAATTTTTTAAAATATCCTGTAAAACGGGATAAAAGGCGTCAAAATCAATCATATTATTGGCGTTATAGATTTCCTTGCCATTGCGATACAGAGTATTGCCCATATTGCACCAATAATCTATATTGGGATTCATCAATATCTCTGGGGGCATTTGCTCTTCCATATCAGGAAAGGGAGAACCCGTCACAATTGCAAATTTAAAATGGTTGGCAAAGGCTACAATTGTTTCTGCCATTTCGCCACGAATAGGACGACGCGCAACCGTTAAAGTTCCATCGTTATCGGATAAAAAGACTTTTTGTTTCACTTGAAAATTACCTCTACTTTAAAATAAGCATATTTTACACTTTTTTTAAACAAAATACAATCATTTTTGATGATGTTTTTATGACATTTCTTCTAAACGGCGAATGCGATCCTCAATGGGAGGATGGGTATCCAATAAGTGGGATACGGTGTCAGGTGAAAAAATACACATAGAGGCAAAAGCATTTGTTTCCGCCAAAACCGGAACTGTCGGATTTTCGGATATTTTGACAAGGGCATCAATAAGTGCTTGCGGATGGCGGGTTAGGTGGGCACTTGTAGCATCAGCCTGAAATTCCTGAGTGCGTGATATGGCCATATGGATAAAAGGGGCAACCAATAACCGAAATAAGTAAAATCCAAATCCAAGAGCCAATAAAATAATGATGATACCGCCGCCTTTCCCGCGATTGCTTCTGCCCCCACCACGAATACGCAGTAAAACCTCTCCCATTAAGCCAATGACACCAATCCCCGTGATAATAAACAGGTTTAACCGAATATCCCGATTCAAAATATGTCCCACCTCATGGGCGATAACGGCTTCTAATTCTAATGGGGACAATCGTTCTATCAATCCCGTTGTTAATGTAATGGCGGCATTTTGGGGAGAATATCCCGTGGCAAAGGCATTTAAAGCCCGACTTTGCAGTAAATATACTTGCGGGGTTGGAATACCTGCGGCCAAAGCCACATTTTCAACCGCGTGAAAAACACGAGTATGTTCCGGATCGTTTGGACAAAGATGGGAACCCGTTAGCCCTAAGATCAGATTTTTTCCTTGCAAAAACGAAAATAAGATGATGAGCACGGCGGCTAAAAGGACAATGAATAAAATAAGAGTTAAATTATCGTTCGTCAAAAGTTGAATGGGTTGATAAGAAACGGGGTGCGTATAATTATTTGAGGCTTCTGAATACGCAGAGGCATTATAGATAAGTTCAAATAGGCGCAAAAAAACATACACAAACCCCGATAACGCCAATGGGAACAATAATATAAGACCCAGTAATCGCCTGTTATTAGAGGCTATTTGCCGATAAACATCTTTGGGGACAACCATGACTATAATTTAATTTGAGGAGCTTGTTTGACTTTGTCAGCCTCATCCGCATCTAATTCAAAATAGGACATTTTTTCAAGGTGTAACAGATTGGCCAGAATATTGTTTGGGAAAATGGCGATTTTCGTGTTAAATGTCATGACAACGGAATTGTAAAATTGCCGTGAAGCCTGAATTTTAGTCTCGGTATCGGATAACTCCTGTTGTGTCGTTGTAAAGCTTTTGTCCGCCTTTAATTCCGGATAACTTTCGCTGAGGGCAAAAAGGGATTTTAATGTCCCTGATAGGGCGTTTTCGGCTTTTCCCTTATCCGCAGGAGTAATGGCTTTCATCGCCGATGTGCGGGCCTCGGTCACCTTAATAAAAGTGTCACTTTCGTGTTTCATGTAGCCTTTTAATAATTCAACTAAATTTGGGATTAAATCATACCGACGCTTTAATTGTGTGTTGATGGTGCTCCATGCCTCATCCACATGCTGGCGCGCAACGATTAAACCGTTATAAACAGAAATGATATAAACAATAACGACGGCAATGATGCCTAAAATAATAAGTCCTGTCATGTTTTTCTCCTTTTTACAAGGCATCATAATATATTCTATTTTTAAAATCAAGGAAAAAATAAAATATCTATAAATACCTAAATAAAGGATATTTTCTGAATTTGTTCCCTTGCAATTTATGGAACTGGAAGAGACCGGAATTTTTACTTGACATACGGGGAAAGGGAATTTATACTGAATGCCAACAAAGGAGAGGTTATGTCGGATACTTTTTTAATCGGTCAGGAAGTCGCTAAGCAACATCTTGCCCAAGTGGCGGAGTCTTTAAACAGTTTGCTGTGGCCGAATGATAAAGACCCCTTTTTAACAACGCAAATGATGAATCGGGGCTCTTTTCCGGAAAATTTATCCGTTCTGGCGGGTAATTTAACGGAAGATAGATTGATTCGTTTGTTGCACATGCCGGTCGTCAGTGTTATTGATTCCAATGCACAAAAAACATCGGTTCTAAATTTTTCCCGACAACAACCCAATAATCCCGAGGCAGAATGCTTGGGTATTTTAATGACTTGCCCGACAATTTATTCGTGTGATATTGCACGGATTTTTACCGAAGCCCTTCAAAAACGGCTTTTTTTCTCTAAAAATTTGGCGGAAAGCATGCATTTGGCGTTGCATGAATCGATTGTGAATGGTTTGATACATGGGAATTTGCAATTGTCCAGTAACTTGCGCCAATCGGCACGAGACTTTATTGAATACGCCCGTATTCTGAGTGAGCGTCTAAAAGATCCGGCCTACGCACAAAAATCCATGAGCTTATGGGCCTCTTGGACGGATGAACGATTGGAAATCAAAATAAAAGACGAAGGGGCAGGATATTCCTCAGTCACGAATGTGCCTAAGGCGGCTCAACCGATGCCTCAGGCAAAATCCGGCCGTGGGTTACGCCTTATTGCGGGAATTGCCGATTCGTGCACTTTGGATGATTTCGGACGTGAAATTACATTGTCATTTTTATTGCATGATCGGGTTGAACATCCTGTATCTAGTGAAGCCATTGGCGAAAATCATGCAGATGACGAAGTTCAAATGGAAGATCCCGACTTATCGCAAAGTCGTGTGTTGGTAATGGAAGATAATCCCAGTAATCAGGCCGTTTTAACACGTCTTTTGAATGTGGCCGGTATTACCAACATCCAAATTGCATCCGATGGAATTGAAGGTTTGCATAAGGTATTATCTTTTAAACCGGATTTGATTATTTTGGATATTACTATGCCGCGTATGAACGGGCAAGAAGTTTTGTATCATTTAAAGGCTACGCCGGAAACCAAGCATATTCCCGTTTTGGTGCAAACGGCTTCGGACACACGAGAAATGCGGGAAAAAGCTTTTTCATCAGGGGCGACCGATTTTATTACAAAACCCATCAATCCGCTGGAATTTTTTGCCCGTGTTAAAGTGCATTTGGAAAACCGAATTTTGATTTACCGTTTGCGTCATCAATTGGATCAAATTGAAACGGAAATGCAAAATGCTCGTCGCATGCAGGTGGATATGTTGCCCCACAGTGATCATATTCAAGAAGTTTGTGATAAATTTCAAATTGATTTGGCCCAATATTTTGAACCATCTTCTATGTTGGGGGGAGATTATTGGCAAATGTTCCCGATAAAGGGAGAATATCTGGGAATATATTTGTGCGATTTTTCAGGGCATGGGGTGGCGGCGGCCTTAAATACTTTCCGCTTACACGGCATTATTGCCCAAATGGATAAAAAGAAAATCACTTCGCCAAGCGGATTTTTACAGATGATTAATGAGCGGTTGTTTGATTTATTGCCGCGGGGGCAATTTGCAACCTTCTTTTTCGGTATCTATGACCCCAAGGCCAGAACATTGGATTATGCAGCGGCAGGGGCCCCACAACCGTTTTGGATCTCGGGGAAAAAGACAACCTTATTGGAAACGGCGGGGATGCCTTTGGGAATTAGGCAAAAAGCAACTTATGAATCGCATCGGATCCAAATGAAACCTGGTGATAATTTAGTGTTTTATAGTGATGCCTTAACCGAATCTTCATCCGATGAAGGTGAACGGTTAGGAACAGACGGATTTCAAAAAATAGTTGAAAAAAATGTCAAAAATGAAAATGCTTCATTGGCGCTACATAACATTATGGGGGCTTTTTTTGAATTTGCACCGCCACCGCCTCCGGATGATGTGACGGCTATTTTGTTCCGGGTCAAGAAAAAATGATACGTTTGTTTATAAAAGATCCCCTGAACCAACAAGCCACGGTGGCTCTACCAGAAAACCATGTGCACTATCTATTGCATGTGATGCGCCAAAAAAAAGGGGATGAAGTATCTCTTTTTAACGGGAAAGACGGTGAATGGATTGGGACTATTGATGTGCTAGATAAAAGGCAAGGTGTCATTACGGTCACACGCCAAATCAAGCATCAGGTGCCTGAGAGACAAATCATCCTGTGTCCGGCCCTAATTAAAAAGGAAAATATGGATCTTGTGTTCCAAAAAGCAACAGAATTGGGGGTCTCTGAAATTTTTCCCTTATTGACGGATAGAACCGTTGTGCATAAATTAAATATGGCTCGCGCCGAAAGTATTGTCACGGAGGCTGCCGAACAATGCGAACGCTTAACGATACCAATTATCCATGAACCCCGAAAATTAAGGGAATTATGGAAAGAATTACCGGAAAGAACGCAGGTTGTGTGCCTGAGCGAACGGGGGCAAAATGCAGGTAAAATAGGGGAGAATACTATACCCGCCCTTTGTGTAGGACCCGAAGGCGGTTGGACCGATACAGAAATTGCGGAATTTAACCGAAATAAGGCTGTTTTTTGGCACTTTGGGCACACGATACTGCGTGCTGAAACAGCCTCTATTGTCGCGATGGCCTGTATTCAAAGCCAATAATCCTATCCCCATTTTGAAAATATAACCCTATTTAGGGGAAATGTATCCGCCTTAGATAAAACCGATAGGCACCCTTAATTATGTTTAGCGTTGGTGCGAAGGAAAATTCAGCACGGCAGCCTCTTGAATTGAAGAGTGTTTTGAAGAAACTTTTTTGGGAATTCGCCGATATTGGCGCCGATCAATATCATGGTCATAGGCTTCTGATCCGTCACCGATTGAACGGTGGATTAATTCCGTGCCAAAAATGTCGGTATATTCTTCTTCAAAGCAACCGGGAGTGGCTTCTTCCCAATCGGGGAGGGATTCAAATCCTACTAAATGTTCATCTGAAAAATTACGCATGAATATATTTCCTTTCTGATAATAAAAAGCCTATCACAAAAATTTATTTTGTCAACATTTTTTTTGTTTCTTTTTTGATGACAAATGATAAAAAAAGTGTTAACATATTGATTATGGCTCATAAAACAATTTGTCCTTTCTTTGGTAAATGTGGTGGTTGTCTATATCAAGATTTAACCGATGAAACGTATTGTGCTAAAAAGGTTTCCTTTATTATGCGGGCTTTTCGTGACTATGGAAATGACGCTGTCCGTGACCGCCGGGCATTCGGAGCGAGAGCGCTACCTGCGTCGCCGCGGCGCGGAGGACGACGAGGACGGGGATATGCTGTCCGTAAATGCCATGGATACGCTGCGCACGTGGCTTCGCTTCAAGAGGCAGCGTCTCGAGGACGTGGCCGTGCAGCTGGGGTTCGAGCAGTGGAAGTGGCGGCGTGGAAAGGAACGGATGCCCCCTGTGGCGGGAATGGTGGCGCGTCCGGCCGGGTTCCCGCCCGGCTTGGCGGAGGCGGGCGTGGAGGCGGCGCACGGCCTGGTGAAGCGCATCCTGGACATCTATGCGGACGACGAGAAACTGGAGTCCGTGTCGCCTGGGCTGCGCGACCTGTTCTCGCGGATGCAGTGGCGCGTGGCGCGGATGTGCCGCCTGCGGGCGGACAAC
>JAXFZX010000005.1:0-15429 GCA_034184445.1 Pseudomonadota bacterium
CAGGGAAAACTAAACACCACGGATAAAGAGGCACTCATCCTTTTAGACAATATGGCTCGGCAAGGGGAGGCAATCAAATACAGCCTTTGTGGGCGCAAGGGATTAAAGGCCCGATTGGAGTCATTGCCCCAGCAGGAAAGGGCAGAATATAAAAATTCCCCCTTGGTCGGCACCTGTTGCAAGAGAAAATTAACATCCGCCGGTAGGTAAAATTGAAAAAAAATCATTTTTTTATAAAAAAATTATAAAAAGGTATTGATTTTTTATTTTTTGTGTGCTAATCCAAAAAATGTCAAACGATTTTTATGCTTAAATACAAGGTGTAAAATCAATTATTAACAATTGTTAAAAAAAAGGAAAAAATAAAATGAAAAATACAAATGAATCCGGTCGTTCTATGGTTGAAATGTTGGGCGTTTTGGCAATTATCGGTGTGTTGTCCATCGGTGGTATCGCAGGATATACTTTGGCTATGAACAGATACCGTGCCAATGAAATCTTGAATGCGGCTGCTTTGGTCTCTATTGCGGCAACATCCGCCGAAGGTGGCGTTGGTAATACCAAAAACTTGGCAGAATTAGAAGGTGTTGGAACAATGACATTGCCGGGTATTGAAACTAACGACGATATTACAGGCTATCGCAATGGTGTTGTTAAAATTGTTGTGAACAGTGATTATGCCCGTGCCGCCAATATCGTGAAGACTTTATCGGGTGATCGTCTCACTACTGGTAGCGATGCCACTTGCACACAAGGTAAAGATTGCACAATCTATGTGAATGTGGCAAGATCCGTGAAAAACGGTTCTACACAAGCACCCTAAGATTTTGTGTCTTACGAAAGGCGTTCCATTTGGAACGCCTTTTTTTATGCCCGTGATCATATAGGGAAATATATCAAAAGAAATGATGGAACGGATCGTCCCTATTCCCGAAAGAAATCCTTTAAATAGTTGGGTAAATTCGCCACATCAATTCGTTCTTGCGCCATTGTATCGCGGTTGCGAATGGTGACACTGGCGGGCGATTTTTCAATGCTTTCAAAGTCAACCGTCACACACAGCGGTGTTCCAATTTCATCGTGCCGACGATAGGCCTTACCGATATTTCCCGAATCTTCTAGCATCACGCGCCCGATGCCCGTTTTTAACAAATTAGCCTTAATCTCATGTGCCAATTTCATAATGTCGGGATTGTTGCGCTTGAGCGGAATGACAGCTACCTTTACCGGTGCTAAATGTTTTTTGAGTTTTAACACCGTTCGGGTTTCACCGCTGGGCAGTTGCTCTTCGGTGTAGGCTTCGGTCAATACAGCCAAAACACCCCTATCCACACCGGCAGACGGTTCCACCACAAAAGGCACATACCACTTCTTATCCGCATCGTCAAATAAAGCCAATTTTGCCGAAGAATCAGTATTTTTATTAACCTTTGCCGATAAAGACAATTCATCCTGATACCGTGTGTGGTTGCCCAAGTCAAAGTCTTGACGATCGGCAATACCTTCTAGTTCCTCCAACCCGTGTGGAAATTGATATTCCAAATCATAGGTGGCCTTGGAATAGTGGGCTAAATCCTCTTTCGGAACAGTCAAAATATGCATTTTATTGAGGTCAAGACCTTGCTCTGCCCACCATTTTAAACGATTTTCTTTCCAAGTTTCCAACCATTCCAAGTCTGTGCCGGGCTTAACAAAAAATTCCAATTCCATCTGTTCAAATTCACGCACACGAAAAATAAAATTGCGTGGTGTAATCTCGTTCCGGAAAGACTTACCAATTTGGGCAATACCGAACGGAGCTTTGCGTGCCGTGGAATCTACCACATTTTTAAATTGGGTAAAAATAGCTTGCGCCGTTTCGGGGCGGAGGTATGCAAAATTACCCGAATCCTCCACAGGACCGATTGCCGTCTTAAACATTAGGTTAAACATCCGTGGCTCTGTTAAATCAGTAGAACCGCAGTTGGGACATTTCCCGTCTTTTATGTGGTCGGCACGAAAACGATTCTTACATTTTTTACAATCTTGTAGGGGATCGGTAAAGGTATCTTCATGTCCCGAATAGTGTAAAACTTTTTGATGCGTCAAAATACTGGCATCTAATCCTTCTACATCATCGCGTTCATAGACCATAGCACGCCACCATGCGGCTTTCAGATTGTTTTTTAACTCAACCCCCAAAGGACCGTAATCATAAACCCCTTGTAATCCGCCATAGATGTCTGCGCTTTGAAAAATAAATCCCCGCCGTTTGCATAGGGATACCAATTGTTCCATTGTTGTGGCTGCCATTTTACACTCCTAAATTAAGTCAACTTTTGGTATCATAGCGAATTTGTCATCAAAAGTCAAGATTTATTGCCCCAGATTTGATGAAACGCTTGTCTTTATGGTGCAGTGATTGAAGACATGCTTCCCATGGGGTATCAAAAAAATCCCCCAAAAGGGGGATAGGAGGAGAAAATGAAAAAAAATAAAAAGACTTATAAACCTTTGGCGGCCTTAGCACTTTCAATGCGAGCGCGCAACTTTTTGGATTCCGCCGTTAATTTTGATTTCGGCGTATTCAATAAGTATAAGTCCAACCCGCCATTTTTTTCAATTGTGCGTAATCCGTTATTCGTGATCCGCAAAGTGACAGGAGCCTCTAAAATCTCACTATAAATGGCGACTTCCTGCAAATTCGGCATAAAACGACGCCGTGTTTTACGGTTAGAGTGACTGACATTATTTCCGGTTTGAACGCCCTTACCGGTAATTTCGCATTTCTTTGTCATAGTGCTATCCTTTCTAAAAAATAAACTGTTGTGTATATTTACCTTATTTTTCGGGAAAAGTCAAGAACTTTTTTATTTTTCTTTTAAAAAGGGTATAAATCCGGCAAGGGCTTTTTCTTTTTCTTAGGAGAAGGCACCTTATCCCGAATGCGATAAGAATGGTGCCACCGCCGAAACAGAATAAAACCTAGCCCTAGTCCAAAGCAAAGTGCTACACCAGAGGAAGTCATAATCCATCCCCATGGTAATTTGCTTTTTTGCGGTGCAGATTCGGTTGTCTCTTTTGAATCTGGGGTATTTTTTTGAGAAGAGGTCTTTTTATGCACTGATTTATGCGGAGTAGAGGAGTGAGGCTTAGGGGAAACCTGTTGTCCCATACCCGCCAATACTTGAATTTTTTTTGAAGGCAGTGTTGCCCATTCGGCCCGCCTTGTGCGGGTATTAAACCAAGGAACACGAATTTCAGGAATTGTCGTATCCCCAGCAGATACCGGCACCAACACATAGGACAGGGTCAGGATCCCTTGAATATCACCAACAGGGGTTTGAATGGTTTCTCGTTGTTCGGGGCTGGGATAGATTTTAAATCCGTCAATGATCGGTTGTTTCGGGATGGGGAGTTTTTCGGCCTCTACTCCCAAGGCGGTTAATTTAATCGTGCGTGTCAAAGAATCGCCCACTTTTATTTGCTCGGGAAATGTGTCATCACTTGTCATAGAAACCTGTGTGGAAGGCAACCACCATCCCTTCCAATCAGTCGGTTTTTCTAAGATTGTCATTTGAATGGGATTACTTTCTAAGCGCACTTCTTTTTGACCGCCCAACAACCCGTCAAACAAAATATTGCCCGAAAATAAATCGGCATTCCCATTTTCGGACACAAGACCATAAACTTCAACCGGCGGAATGGTCAAATATCCCGATTGATTGGCTGTCACGGAAAAGGTGCGTTCAAACACATAAACAGGGCGACCGTCTTGTGTCTCCTGATAGGTCTTATCCATATCCAACTGTGTTATTGAGGCATTTTCTACTGTCGGAGGCATAATTTTAGCATTTAATAAAGCAACCCCGTAGGTTAGCTTAATCTTAAACAAAAAGGCTTCATCGGGATAAGCAACCGATTGAGAAGTTGTCGCCGTGAAAGTAATCGGCAACCGACTATTTGTGCCGGCAGGATCTACCATTAACACTGCCGGTTTGACGGATTGATTGTTAATAACCATAGCCCCTGTGGATAATTCCCCTTCTTTACGCGGGAACACATTGAATGACAGACGATACCGTGTCCGCCGCCGGCCATTGACGGATACGGTTTTAACGCTTTGTTGCGTGCCTGAAATAGCAAAATTTCCTTCTAATCCCGATAAATCAGGCTCTTGTGCCAGTGGGCGATCTGTTTCTATAATCAATTCTGTGCTTTCGCCCAAAGCCACTTGTGATGGTTCAAACACGACAGTCGTTTCTGCTAACGCCATCAATGGCAAAAATAAAAGAATACTCAGCACTATCCATTTCATCTTCATATTAATTCCTTTTATACCTATTATATTGTTGCCGAATCCGATAACGCAAGACATTGTCTTTTTCAGGTGGCAAAATATTCAAAATTTTTTCAGACTCTTGATCAAAAACAGAGGGATCAGCCTGTGTCAATTCTGGCTCTAAGGGGGGATTTTCCTGACTTAATTGAGGTGGAGGACTACTTTTAAAAGTGTCGGGTGAAGAAGTGTCCGGCTGTGCTTCAAAGGGTGGGGGCACATTTGTCGTAGAAGATGGATTTTGGTGGTTTGGTGGGGGCACCTGATTATCCTGCGGATCGTTGGGATTTTGTTGATCCTGATTATCCTGTTTATTTTGCGGATTCTGTTTATCCTGCGGATTGTTGGGATTTTGAGGATTCTGTTTATCCTGTTTATTTTGCGGATCGTTGGGATTTTGTTGATCCTGATTATCCTGTTTATTTTGAGAGTTATTGGAATTATTTTGGTTATTTTGCGAGTTAGAATTTTGTTGGTCCTGCTTACTTTGAGAGCTATTGGAATTATTTTGATTATTTTGAGAGTTAGAATTTTGTTTTTGCTTTTCTTGTTCTTTTTCCAAATATTCCTTATTATACCGCGCATCAGCATGCTTGGGGTCTTTTTTTAGGGCTTCTTTATAGGCGGCGATGGCCTCGGGGATTTTTTGTTGGAAGGCAAGTGCATTCCCTTTATTATAAAGAGCATCAACATCTGAACCACTTTTAAACACACGTTCGGCACGAACATAATCCGCTCGGCGATATAAGGAAACGCCATTCATTTGATGACGATAGGCTTCCTGATCGGGGCGTAGCCATAAACTGGCTTCCGCCGGCCGAATAAGAAATATCAAAAGTAAAAGAACGATACTCTTACGAAATAAAAGCGCAAAAAACGGCAGTAAAAAAGCCACAATCATGCCCCCACGATCTCGCCAAATAACCATGGTTTGATTGGTGATCCTTTCGGTTTCGCTAATCTTTGGGATGGTCTCATCTATCAAAAATTGAACATCGGAGTCATCGGGGGTTAAAACTTGAAAAGCACCAAATTGTTTCATCTGAGCCGGATCAAAATAAACCATTAGGGGCTTACCACTTGAATCCGTAAAGAAACCACCCGTCGGACGTGCAATCGGATGTGGCTCGGCAGGGCCGATACCTAAAATGCCGACCTTATGGGGGGTGGATTTTAAAATATCTGCCAAGCCATCAAATCCCAATGCTCCGGTTGTTAGAAACAAAATGCGCCCTTCTTCTATGCCGGCGTTTTGGAACAGTTTTTCGGCTTGTTCAAAACCTGCAACGGGATCCGATGCTTTTTCGGGTAAAACAGTATCATCCAAGTAAGGCACCATGGCACGAATAATATCCGTATCAAATGTGAGTGGCCCAGCCGTATAACCATATCGGTCATAGAGAACAAGACCGACTTGTTCCCCCTTTAACAGATCCAAAATATCATATATTTTTTGTTGAGCACGCGTTAGGTTCTCTCCCGTCATGGTAGGACCCAATTCCAAAACAATAATTGTCCCGGGCTGATGGGTATGAGCCGGTGCTTCCACTTTGTCCCAAGCGGGACCTGCCAATGCTACGGACAGCATAATCCATAATACCGTTTTAAAGAGGCGTCGCTGTTTGGTTGTGGCATTTGATCCCCGCACAAGCAAAAAAGGCAATAGTTGTTCATCAATAACTTTACGCCATGGTGATTCAGCACCGGTATATTCCTTAAATAACTTAAATATAAACGGAACGGCGATTAATAATAAAAACCAAGGACGCAAAAAAGTCATTTATGCCTCCGCTTATAATTAGCACAAAACCATAATAACAGGCCTAAACCCAATGGATAGTAAAAGAGTTCTCGTTTCGGGCGAGATAAAGGACTGTCAACCTTAGTTGTTTCTATGCGATCAATCTTCCGATAGACAGATACCAAATCCCGCGTGGATTGCGCCCGAAAATATTGACCGCCCGTTTCGGCAGCAATGGTGCGCAAAGTTTGTTCATCCCATGTGTAAGTCGTCCCACCGAACATTTTATCTATCAATCCCTCTTTGGGGGTGTTGGTAGAACCGATACCGATTGTATAAACGGCTATCTTTTGTTTCTTAGCCAGATCAATGGCTTGTTTGACACTGATAACACCGGCATTGCTGTATCCATCGGATAGTAAAATGATGATTTTTTTGCCCTCGGGTATATTGGCGGTGTTTTTGACGGCAACAGCCAATGCGTCTCCAATGGCCGTTTGTTCGCCGGCAATTCCTAAATTCACATCGGCAAATAATTCATCCAATGTCTTCATATCCTGTGATAACGGAGCCAAGACATGTGCCGTCGTTCCAAAAACAACCATGCCCAAGCGATCTCCCGTGCGCTTAGCGATAAAATCACGAACCACATTTTTGACAATGTTAATTCGGGACACAGATCGCCCATTCAGGTCAAAATCTTTTTTCATCATTGATGTGGATAGGTCTATGGTCAACATAATGTTTCGGGCTTCATGCCAACTGGGCAGCGAATCATCATATTTGATGGGACGCATACCGGCTAATACCAAGCATAACCAAGCCAAAGCCATTAAAAAAAATCGTGCCTTTTGAGCCGGTGGCCGATAGGTATGTCCCATATCAACAATCCGATGAAAAAACGGAACACGCAATGAATCGGCCTTAGCTCGCGCCATTTTTATCGGCATGTGCGCCGATACAAACCATACCAAAATCGGTAAGGGCAATAAAAACGCAATAAAAGGCCATACAAAAAAATCCATACGCCCACTATATCCGACACGGAATAAAAATGCAATCTTATTTTATGAAATTATTCTTGAACGAATACGGATTTCGGTTCCCCGCATAAAGGGCAAACCCAATCTTCGGGGAGCTCCTCAAACGGGATTTCCCCATCATAGGTATAACCGCAAATTGAACAAACCCATTTTTTTGTTTCTGACATCTTTTTTTCCTTTCTGTTTTGATAATCTTGATAAATTAAGGGGGCATTCATTGTGCCAGCATTGGCCGATACAACATCACACAGTAAAACAAAATGCGTTTTTGTTTCCTCAACTTTCACAATGGATAAATCCATAGTGGCAACCGCCCCTTTAAGAATCGGCAAACCGGCCAATATATCATAGGTTCCCGTTGCCCATTTGTCCGCCGTGCGAGAAGATTGCATGCCGAAAGTTTGAATGACTTCATCCGATATATCGGTCGGCAAAACAGATAAAGTCATATGCTTGGTAACTATAACATTTTCTGCGGTATAAGAACCCTTACCCAACGATACCAAAATTTGAGCAGGGGATACTTCGGCCACCATAACGGCATCAATGCAACTGCCGATAAAACGGCCCTTTGTATCCATAGCCCCCGTTATATATACACCATGCGATATTTTAAACAAAGCCTCTAAATTCATTGGCCCCCCTTTCGGAAAGTAAGATAATCCTTTTTCAATAAAAATACAACTTTTTTATTGAAAAAAGATAAAAAGGGATTATAATGCCTTTATAAAAGAAAGGAATGCACAATGAAAGAATATAAAATGATTACGGCTTTTTGTGGGGCGGCTCCCACCATTTCTTCGGTGTATCATGAACCGATGCGTCGCACCGGTGAGGTATTGGCCGAACATGGGGTAACAATGGTCTTCGGAATTGGGGATAATGGCCTGATGGGTAGTATGTTCCAAGGTGTTCGCAATAAAAACGGGAGTGTGGTTGGCGTCACAACCTTAAAATTATTGGAATTACAGTGCAAAGAGCCAACCGTATTTAAATTGGGTGAAATTAAAATTGTGCCAAATTTGTCCCACCGTAAAATGGATATGTTTAAAATGGGAGAAGCCATTTTGGTCGGCCCAGGTGGCTGGGGAACAATTGATGAATTTTCGGAATTTGCAGTCTTAATCCAAACAGGGGAAGTTCCCAAAAAACCAATGATTTTTTTAAACTATAATCACTTTTGGGAACCGTTTCGGGCGTTAATGCTTAGCATGTTGCAGGAAGGAACACTCAACCAAGATAAAGTTGATTATGTTGATTTTGTGGATCATCCAGACGAAGTTTTTGATGTTTTGGAAAAAGTCCAAAACCGGTTGGATGCAAAACAGCATTAAATATGTTTAGTGAGGGGGTTATATGATTACAAAAACAGAATTTGTATCACAGGTTAAAGAGCAAATCTATCCGTTGATTGATAGAAAAAGAGAAGCACAAGTGTTTCGGATCTGTACTTGGGGGGCTGTGGGGATATTTTTCTTCTTATTTTGCCTGATGCTTTACTTAAATATCCTGTATCCCGCAACAAGTGCTGCCGGTGATGACGACAGAATCTTAGGCTTAATCATAGGCCCCTTGGGTGTGGCGATATTGGTATCGGCCATTATGTGGAAAAGCTATATGCGCTATACCAAGAAAAAATTGCGTCCTACGGTTTTTAACCTTTTAAATGCTACCTCTGTATCCGAACAAAAAGTAAGCGGATTAACAATTGAACAATTACGACACTTATGCTTTTTACCGCAATCGGGATGGCGCGATAGAGATACGGTTCAACAGGACTGTTTAAGCCTTTGGGATGAAAAAGTGCCCTTTTATGCCCAAGAAGTATCTTTTTCCAGCGGAATATTTGCACCCGATTATATCCAAGGTCCCATAGTGCGTTTCTTTTTACCACAAAAATCGGACTTGACCTTAATGGTTATCAAAAAAGATACTTTATTTCCAACGGATAGAGCTATTATGAAAACTCCCGAAATGCAAAAAACTTTGTCGGTGGCAGAAGAATGGCAACCTTTCCCTATCAAAGAAAAGAAAGACGTTTTCTTATCCTTTACGAACAATCCGAAGGAAGCGCGCAAAGTTCTGTCTCAACGATTTTGGAAACAAATTGATGAACTGGAAACATTATATCGGGCACCAGTTAACTTTCTGTTCTATCAGGATCAATTGCTTTTGTTTATTCAAACAAATGAAGATTTATTTGAATTTTTTACCGAAAGCCGCCTGATTCAATCCTATGAAAAATTTTATGATGAAATTGTGGCTTTATACAACTTTCAAAAATCTTTTCGTTCTAAATAATTATGGCCGAGGTCTACATCCGCAATAGGTTTGCCGATAGAGGCCTTTTTCCCTTGCTAGGCGGTTGGCTTTGGCTTCGCCGCCGTTTTTGCGCCAGTTCGTTTCGTCATAGGGGATACCCTCTGTTTGCGCGGCTAAACGGCCTGCTCGGCAAACCTGATCAAAGTCTTTATATCTGGAAATTCCCAGAACAGACGAAAACTTTGTAAAACCGTTTTCTTTGGCATAGCGCGCCGCCGCCTTTAACCGTAGCAAGAAACATTTATCACACCGCTTCCCTCGCTCGGGTTCGTTTTCAAGTCCTTGTGTTTCCCGAACCCAAATGGCATTATCGTAATCAAGTTCTGTAAATGGAACGCCCAGTTCTTCGCAAACGCGCTTATTTTCGTCCCGCCGGCGAATATATTCTTCCTTTGGTCGGATGTTGGGATTATAAAAAAGAACGGTAAAATCTGTGCCGGCCTGATGCAAATCCGTAATCACACCGACCGAACAGGGCGCACAACACGACAATAACAACAACCTATCTTGTGGCATTTAAATTAATACCGACCCTCAAATGCATCCAGATAAATTTGCTTAATGTCGGATATCAAAGGATAAACCGGATTGGCACCCGTGCATTGATCATCATAGGCCAGTCGTGATAATTGATCCAAGTTAGCCTTAAATGTTGCTTCTTCAATACCATAATCCCGAATGGATTTAGGAATGTCCAAAGCGTCTTTTAAATCCGTAATAGCTTTTAATAGGAGCTCAACTCGCTTATCATCGGAATCTTTTTCATCCCCTAAATATAAAACATGTGCGATTTGGGCGTAACGGGCTTTGGCCTCGGGGGACTTATATTGCGGGAAAATAGCCTGCTTTTTGGGCTTATCGGTCGCATTAAAACGAATAATTTGACATATTAAAAGGGCATTGGCAATGCCGTGTGGAATGTTATACATTGCCCCCAATTTATGTGCCATAGAATGGCATAGTCCCAAAAAAGCATTAGCAAAAGCCATGCCCGCAATGGTAGCCGCATTATGCATTTTTTCGCGCGCTAGCGGATCCTTTGCCCCGTCTTTATACGCCCGTGGCAAGTAGCGGAAAATTTGCTTTATGGCTTCCAACGCCAATGAATTGGTATAATTTGTTGCCATCACCGATACATAGGCCTCTAACGAATGCACCAACGCATCAATGCCGCCAGCTGCCGTTAGCCCGCGGGGCATGTTATCCACAAAATTAGCATCAATAATGGCCATATTTGGGGTTAAAGCGTAATCTGCCAAGGCATACTTGACATGCGTTTTTTCATCCGTAATAATGGAGAAAGGTGTCACCTCGGATCCTGTTCCTGATGTTGTTGGAATGCATACCAGTTGTGCTTTTTTCCCCAATTCCGGTATCCGACAAATTTTTTTACGAATGTCCATAAAACGCATGGATATATCTTCAAAATCCGTTTGGGGTTGTTCATACATTAGCCAAATAATTTTAGCCACATCCATGGGTGAACCGCCCCCCAAAGCCACAATTAAATCAGGGTTATAGGTATTGACCATCGCAAGAGCCTGCTTGGCGGTTGCCAAGGTTGGATCAGGTTTGACATCAAAAAAGATTTGGAAATCTGTTCCGATCTCCTCTAAAGTATCTGTGACGGCACGCACTGCCCCCGAATCAAATAAAAATCTGTCTGTAATGATAAAAGCACGTTTTTTACCTTCAAATTCACGCAACGCTAAATCGGTAGAACCACGTTTAAAATAAATTTTGGGAGGCACCCGAAACCACAACATATTTTCTCTCCTTTCCGCAACTGTCTTATAATTAAGTAAATGTTTTACGCCTACATTTTCACTGACGGAATTACCGCCCCAAGAGCCACATCCCAGTGTTAAAGAGGGCTCTAACCGAAAATTATATAAATCCCCTATGCCGCCTTGGGAAGAAGGGCAATTAATCAAAATGCGCCCTGTCGGCATCTTTCCCGCATAATAATCAATACGGTCTTGGGTGCGCTCATCTGTATAAAGGACCGAAGTGTGACCAAGGCCACCTAAATGGACCAAAGCTAAAGCCATATCGGTAGCCTGTTCAAAATTATCCGCTTTATAAAGGGTTAAAACAGGCGATAATTTTTCATGGGCATATGGATTTTTATCCGTGTAATCCGTTTGTTCCGAAAGCAGGATTTTTGTATCCGTTGGCACCTTGAAACCAGCCAATTCGGCAATTTTATGCGCCGGCTGTCCCACTATGGCGGGATTGACGCCTTTGGGGGTTAAGATGATTTTTCCTAATTTTTCCGATTCGGCTCTGGTCATCAAGTGTGCCCCACGATATATGAATTCTTGCTTCACAGCATCATAAACCTCTTTTACCGCAATCACCGATTGTTCCGAAGCACAAATCATTCCGTTATCAAATGTTTTTGACATTAAAATAGAAGCCACCGCCAACCGTATATTCGCTGTTTCATCAATAATGGCAGGTGTATTTCCCGGTCCAACCCCCAAAGCCGGCTTCCCCGAAGAATAAGCAGCCTTTACCATTCCGGGGCCACCGGTGGCCAAAATAACCTGAATCTTAGGGTGTTTCATTAACGCATCCGATAGTTCAATCGTCGGTTCGTCAATCCACCCGATAATATCCCGTGGTGCACCGGCCGCCACTGCGGCATCTAAAACGACCTTGGCCGCCGCAATTGTGCTTTCCTTTGCGCGCGGATGCGGGGAAAAAATAATCCCATTCCGTGTTTTAAGGGCCAATAAAGACTTAAATATCGCCGTAGATGTCGGATTTGTTGTTGGCACAATCCCAGCAATAACCCCCAAAGGGGCTGCCACAATTTTAATTCCGTTTTCTGTGTCAGATTGAATGACACCACAGGTTTTAACACCTTTATGCTTATTATAAATATATTCAGAAGCAAAATGATTCTTAATAATTTTGTCTTCTAAAACACCCATACCTGTTTCTTTGACGGCGATTTCTGCCAAATCAATGCGCATTTTGTTGGCAGCTGTCGCTGCTGCTTTGAAAATGGCATCAACTTTTTCTTCCGAAAAAGTGGCATAACGGTTTTGGGCTATGTGTACGCGGTCAATCAAATTATTCAATTCGTCTATATCCGATATTTTATTTGCTTTTTTAATCATTTATTTTTTCCTTTGTTTGTTTTTAATTCCCTTTAATATATCAGGTTTAAAAAAAAGTGTCAACCTGTTTTTAGTTGGTAAATTACCCAAAAACAGGCTACTCCAACGGCAGATGAATGGAAAAAGTTGTGCCACCTTGTCGGGTACTAAACACATCAATTGTTCCGTTATAATCATGGACGATTTGCTGAACGATGCTCAATCCTAAACCGGTACCCTCCACGCGTTTTGATGCAACCGAATCTACCCGATAAAAACGATCAAATAACCTGTCAAGATCCTTGCTTTCTATGGGAGGACCAAAGTTATGCACATCAATTTTTAAATAGGATTTTCCCCTATCGGTAGCGTGCGGTAAATGGTTTATTTTCCGAACATCAATAGTAATTAAGGAATGAGAATCCCCGTATTTGATGGCGTTATCTATTAAATTTTGAAAAACGTGTTCCCACTCAGCGGTATTACCCAACAATTTGGGTATGTTGGGTTCGCTTTGAAAACGCATTTTTTGTCCGTTTTGCGAAGCTTTATTTTTTAAGTCCGCAATAACTTTTTTAATGATTTTACAGATGTCAAGCATCTCTTTATGACCTATTTCGGGTAAAGCCTGTGTCTTGGCTAATTTTAACAGCTTTTGAACAAGATTCGTCATCTTCTCCGTTTGCTCCCCCATAATGCCCAAAAATTGTTTTTGGGCGGTAGGATCGTCTTGAGCCGGACCTTGTAGGGTTTCAATCAATCCGGATATAATAGAAAGGGGGGTTTTTAATTCGTGGCTCGCATTGGCAAAAAAGTCCACCTGCTGCTGTCGGAAGCGCTTAAATGGAGTAATATCATTCATGGTCATCACGGCAATCGCTCCATTGCGTGTTAGAGCCGGCAACCGATCAATTCGGACTTGAAACGCATGAGATCCATATTCCCACTCAAACCACTCGGTTCGGGCTTGGTCATACAGGATATTTTGAATAGCCATCAGTATTTTTTCATCGGTAAAAAGAGTATGAATATGCTGCTTCATTAAGCCTTTACCGAATCGGGTTTGAGCAATTTGATTCATAAAAACAATCTCGGCATCAACATTGATCATCACCAAGGGATCGGGTAAATTTTCCAAAATTGTCGTGTCCGATAAGGTTTGATTGGACCAAATATTTTTAACCGTTTGAAAAGTGTCAGCTAACCGAAAAGAACTAAATACCCCTTTTTTAAAATGAGGAGGCTCTATATCAATGCCTTGTGCTAGATTTTTAAGGTATGAAATGAAATTTTCCAATTCCTTAAAAACCGAAGTTGTCACAATCGCGGTGAAAATAATCACTCCCAAAAATAATACGCCTGCCGTGGTCAAAGAAATTTTATGCCATGCAAGCAAAATTGCCAACACAATGGCGGCAGGCATGCTGATGATCCAGATACGTGCAACCCATCTAAAAAAGCGGATGAACGATTTTTCTTTCCTTTTAAACATAAATTGATTATAATACGAAAAAACAAAAAAGGAAAGTAAAATGTCAGATATTCGCCAAACCCCTATGGTTAAACAATATTTTGAGGTCAAAAATCAGTATCCTGATTGCTTGCTCTTTTATCGGATGGGGGATTTCTATGAACTATTTTTTGATGATGCAAAAATTGCTTCTAAGGTTTTGGATATTGTTCTAACCAACAAAAATCATAATAAACCGGGGGGAGAAATACCCATGTGTGGGGTCCCGTATCACGCGTATGAAAGTTATTTGGTCAAGCTTGTCCGCGCGGGATTTAAAGTGGCAATTTGCGAACAATTGGAAGATCCGGCCGAAGCCCGTAAACGAGGTTCAAAATCGGTTGTTAAACGCGATGTTATTCGTGTCGTCACAGCCGGTACCTTAACCGAAGATACTTTGCTATCCGCAACGCGTCATAATTTTTTGGCAAGCATTGTCCCTGCAGCGACAGGCATGGCTTTGTCGTGGGTAGATATGTCCACAGGTGATTTTTATGTGCAATCACTACCCAAGGATTTATTGCCTTCTACATTGGCGCGTTTGGAACCATCGGAAATTTTAGTTTCATCCGATTTAAAAGCAAAACACCCTGATTTGCTTTATCGGGCAAAAGGATTGACGGAATTATCCCCGATTTTGTTTATATATGATACCCAAAAGAGCATTATCGGTTCTTTTTTAACCGAACATGGGGTATCTGAGTCTTTTAATAAAGCAGAATTAGTGGCAGCTGGTGTTTTATTGGGATACATCAATGATACCCAAAAAGGATCCATGCCAAATTTACATGGCTTAAAAAAAGTTTATACCGAACAATTTATGGACATTGATCCTGCCACGCGGCGCAGTTTAGAATTAACGACCTCATTATCGGCAGAAAATGGTGGAAAAAGCCTACTGTCTGTTTTATCGCGCACTTTAACCAGTGCCGGCGGCCGGTTGATGGGCGGTTGGTTATCGGCACCAATTATGGATATTTCGGTCATCAATGATCGGTTAGATTCGGTTGAGTTCTTTGTCCAAAATGCGGACAAACGCCAAGCTATACGCACAGCATTAAAATCTGTTCCCGATATTGAACGGTCATTATCACGTCTTTCGGTTGGACGCGGTGGTCCAAAGGATATGTTAGCAATTGGGATGGCCATTATGCAAATTCCCAATATTCGTTTGGCTCTACAATTACCGTTGCCGGAAGCATTGAAACGATGCTTGTTGCGATTATCCGAACATTCCGATATCGGAACACGGATTTTTGATTGTATCCGACCGGATGCCCCGCTGTTGGCGCGGGATGGCAACTTAATCTGTGAGGGATATTCATTAGAGTTGGATAACTTACGCCATGCAAAAGAAAATGCTCAACAGGAATTGGCCGAAATGCGGG
>JAXFZX010000006.1:0-9224 GCA_034184445.1 Pseudomonadota bacterium
GTGAACAATACGGATCTGGTGCGGGTGCTTACGGATATGATAAACCGAAACGGTATCGACCCGAAGGCCTTGGGTCAGGCCCTTACTAGCATAAGAATAATTGATTGCAGAAGTATTAGATAAGATACAGACCTGCTTTCCTTGAGAGACCAGTGCGGATAGAGTCTCAGTACTTCCCGAAATTAAGCCTTTTCCATCCCAAAAGACCCCATAGGCATCAACCAAAAAAGTATCAAATCGGTTGGATATTTCAAGCAAATTATCGTAAATTTTCATGAGAGTTTCCTTAAAGATAAAGGTATATTTTTCGTATATGGAATTGAATTTATAAATTCAATATTTTCTTTATCATTCAATAAACTAATACACATTATAAAAGTATTAATTGAATAATAAAAATGATAAATTCGGGTATTTTGTTCACCTAATTTATAGTCAGCCTCATATCGGGTAAAATGTTTATAAAAATCAACGGGAGTCTCCATCTGAAAATGAAGACGGTTTGACAGTGCCTGAAACGGTCGGATGCGAGAAGAATCTTCTAGATCTAAACCAACGGGTGCATCGGATATAGCCAAAGCAACAAAAGGGCCAGAGTGAGAAAGAGAAATATATCCCCGTGACACAAAAGGCTTACCCGTTTCAGACAAAGTCGGTGATTCCCCGCAATTTTCGGAAATAAGTGCTCTACCGGTTAAAAATTGCAGGCGGCGCAACGGGTTTTGTATCCGATTATAGCGAGATTTATCAGCAGAAGACAACAGTGATTCAAAATGCTTTTTTAAATCATCCGTTATATTTGATAAATCAGTTATAAAAAGTTTCATAATTTTTTAATTTCGGTATCTAAAATTTTAAACAAAAGCGGGCTAGCATGACCTTTATCTGGCACGATAACAAGGCGCGATTTGGGAAGAGCTTGGTGTAAATCATACGCCATATAAACCGGACAAATAAAATCCAACCGATTATGGATAATCAATGTCGGTATTGATTTTATTTTATCAATATTTTCAATTATTTGATTTTTAGATATAAAATAATTATTTTTTTCATAGTGAAAATAAATACGCATGGATTGGACAGAAGTATCAGTTAAAGCCTGTGATTTGAAGGCAGGTGTTAAACTGCCTAATTCACGTTCAAAAGAGCCAAGGTATTTTTGTGCCATTTGAATATCCGCGTATTTATCGGAAAAAGCCTTTTTATAAAAAAACGGAACCAGGTTATCCGATTTTGCCAAATGACGCATTTCATCAATTAAATCCGGATAGAAAAAACGACTTTCAGATGTGACCCATGCCGCATCATCAGGGCGCATCAAAAACACAGAATTTACAATAAGTTGTTTGACACGCGTGGGGTATGTTTCGGCAAAAATTATTGCCAGACCCGAACCGAAAGAGGCTCCGGCCACGGTTATTTTTCCTTTTATTTTCAAATAATTCAAAATCTTCATGCCGTCATGGACGGTATCCATGGTCGTGTTGTTTTTGAAAGCGTCCGTATATTTGGACAAACCGCATCCCCTTTGGTCAAACAAAATGATACGATATTTTTTTAGGTCATAATGGGTGGCATGTGTGGATTTGCTTTTACCGCCAGGGCCACCGTGGAAGGAAAGGACGATTTCGCCCTTGGGATTACCGAATTGTTGATAAAAAAGTTCATGTCCCTGCCCTACCGGCACATAACCGGTATCGTAGGGCTTTATGGAATGTTTGAAAAATGAAAACATATGGCGACTCCTTTATTAAAAGGATATGATATTTTTTTATAAAACGCAATGATTATTTGAAAACACATATTGAAATTTTTTGATAAATAAATGCCTCAAAGATAAGATTATATAGTCTAAATTTAATTCAGTTGATTGATGAGGACATACATTAAAGTAAGAGAAAAAAGAATTGATTTTTATATTATTTTGTGTATAATGACAAAAAATCAGAGGATTTCATGAAAACAGCATTTGTTTTTTCAGGTCAAGGTTCACAAAGTGTTGGTATGGGAAAAGCCCTATACCACAATTTTAGGGCGGCCAAAGATGTCTTTGATGAAGTAGATGATGCCTTGAATATGCACCTAAGTCAAATGATGTTTGATGGTGACATAAAAGATTTAACAAAAACACAAAATGCCCAGCCGGCCATTATGGCTGTGGGGGTGGGCGTGTTTAAAACTTTGGAACAGGAGTTGGGATCTCCTCTGCATGAAAAGGCCTCCTATATGGCGGGGCATTCATTGGGGGAATATACAGCACTCTGCGCAGCGGGAAGTTTAACTGTGAGAGATACGGCAAAGCTGCTTTTTATGCGGGGATGGGCCATGGCTTGGGCCAGTTCTATTATTTTTGGCGGTATGGCAGCGGTGCTAGGATTATCCTTTGAGCAGGTTTCAACTTTGGTTAAAGAGGTTTTTCTTCCCGATAAACAAATTTTTATTGCCAACGATAATTGCCCCGGACAAATAATTGTCAGTGGCGACAAAGAAGCCATTGAAATATTAAAAGAAAAAGCCGAAAAAATGGGGGCTAAAAAAGTGATTCCTTTGGCGGTAAGTGGTGCTTTTCATTCCCCATATATGAAACCGGCAGCTGATGAAATGGTTGGTTTGTTAAGAGAAATTACTTTATTAACTCCGGCTGTGCCGGTGATCTCCAATGTGACGGCTGCACCAGAAGTTAACCCAGAACGAATCCGGAAAAATTTATTGAATCAAATTACATATCCTGTTTTATGGCGTGAATCAGTTGAATTTATGCTTAAACAAGGCACAGATACTTTTATTGAATGTGCTAATGGAAAAGTAATGGCAGGGTTGATTAAGCGAATTGCGGAAAACACCGTCATTTTATCCGCAGGTGATGTGGATTCCATTCAAAGTGTCCTAAATTTATTGCGGTAGAGACGCTATTTCCGATAACTTTTTAATAATATTACGAACACCGGTTAAGCGGTCAGATGGGTTTTTCCACGGGCGAATCACAATCAATTTTTGATCAGGACGAATCCGAATCGTTCCCATTTGAGTTTCAATATACCGAATAAGACCGGCGGGATTTGGAAATATATTGTGATAAAAAGAAATACTTGCCCCCTTAGGACCGGCCTCTAACTTTTCAATATGAATGGACTTAGCAAGAAGTTTTAACTCTATCGTTTGGAACAAATTTTCAACCTCAACCGGATACGGGCCAAAACGATCGGTAAATTCAGCGCGCATGGATTCAATTTCCTCCGATTCGGTTATTTCCCCGATCCGATGATACAGATTTAAGCGCAAATTTAAATCCTCTATATAATCTGAGGGAATTAAAACAGGCATACCGATTGAAATTTGCGGTGAATAATCTTCATCCGATTTTACGGTAGTTCCTTTTTCTTTAAGCATGCGTATCGCATCTGCAAGCATTTTTTGATATAACGACACACCAACTTCACGAATATGGCCGGATTGTTCTTGTCCCAACAAATTACCGGCACCGCGAATATCCAAATCATGACTGGCAAGAGCAAAACCTGCCCCTAAGCTATCCAAACTTTGCATAACGGTCAAGCGTTTTTGTGCCGTATCATTCAAGCGTTGATGCGGCGGTGTTGTCAAATATGCGTAGGCACGCAGTTTCCCGCGCCCTACTCTACCACGGAGTTGATAAAGTGCTGCCAAACCAAACATGTCCGCCCGATATATAATTATTGTGTTAACAGAGGCTATATCCAAACCCGATTCAACAATACTTGTCGCCAAAAGAACATCGTATTTTTTATCGGAAAAATCCGTCATTATCTTTTCCAATTTAGTGGCAGGCATTTGTCCATGTGCCACTACAACCCGTATATCAGGAACTATTTTTGACAATATATCAGATACCTCATCCATATCAGAAATACGAGGACAGACAAAAAATGTTTGACCACCACGAAAATGCTCCCGCAAGATAGCCTCTTTTATTACAACAGGATCAAATGGAGTCACAAAGGTCTTAACCGCTAAACGATCTACCGGTGGTGTCGCAATTACAGATAATTCACGAACACCGGATAAGGATAATTGTAATGTCCGCGGAATAGGAGTTGCCGTCAAGGTTAGAACATGGACTCCTTCTTTTAACTCTTTCAGTCTTTCTTTATGCGCAACACCAAAATGTTGTTCTTCATCCACAATCACAAGTCCCAGATTTTTAAAGGAAATAGTCTTTGATAACAGAGCATGTGTCCCAATAATGATATCCAAAGTACCTTGATTTAACTCTTCCCGAATCTGTTTTGCTTTGTTGGTTGTAGTTAACCGTGACAGACCAGCAATCCGAACGGGAAAATTACGAAATCTTTCCATAAAATTTTGTGTATGTTGTCGCGCCAAAAGGGTTGTCGGAACAATAACCGCAACTTGATACCCGGACATAACGGTTAAAAATGCAGCACGCATAGCGACCTCAGTCTTTCCAAAACCAACATCACCACAGACTAAACGATCCATAGGCCTACCCGTGGCTAAATCTGTTTCTATCTCGGATATAGTGCGGATTTGATCATCTGTTTCAGAATAAGGAAAACGGGCACAAAATTCTTGATACAGGCCATGGGGTGCTAAAATATGATCTGTCTTTTGTAAAGCGCGTTTGGAAGCTGTTTGCATTAAACGCTCGGCCATTTGAAACAGATCTTTTTTAACCCGTTCCTTACGCGACACAAACGAGGTACTGCCAAGCCTATCCAGCATAGCCGTATCAGCATTCCCATATCGGGAAAGAATATCCATATTTTCCACAGGAATAAACAATTTATCACCGCCATCATATTCCAAACACAAACAATCATGAGCAGCCCCCGCTATTTGCAAAGAAATGAGCCCCTTAAACCGGCCGATACCATGTATTTGATGGACAACTAAATCATCTGTATTTAATGTGGTTAGATCAGTCAAAAAGTCCTTACTTTTATTTTTTTTCACCGGACGAATAATACGACTACCCAAAATATCCGTTTCGGTAATAATAATAAATTGATCAGTGGAAAACCCTCGTTCAAAAGGTGATACCATAACAGAAGGTGCATTTTTTACAGCATCATCAAATGTATCAACCCGAGTTAACAAATGCTTCCTTTCCCGCATTAACCCAGCCAATCTGTCACACGCTCCGGCAGTGGAAGCCGTTAATACGACCTTTCTTTTCTCGTGTGCGATATATGTAGCAACCGCATCAAAAACATCTGTTCCATCCTGCACACGAATGTCGGTAAAATCATGCCCAGATCGCCCACCCGCATCTTGGGTATCGGCCTCTACAAACGGTGAAAATTGATAAGTATTACTTGAAGAAACTAAATTATCTATTTGCTTTTTATCTATAAAAAACAATTCAGGCGGTATCGGATGATAAATGCTACCAAAGGTATTTCCATCTGTAAGGGCTTGTATCCGTGCATCATAATATTCTTGAATCTGATCCCATCGTGATAAAAAAGCGTCCGGTGTTTGATAGTCCAATACTGTTATATAATTGGATAAATAATCCCATATAGGAACCATTCTTTTATGAAACAGGGGTAAAAAATGTTCTAAACCTTGAATATAGCGGCCATTTGTGACAGATTCATAAAATGTATCATTGGGTGCTACTTCAAACAATTCCCGATAACGACTGCGAAATAAGGAAATTGATTCAGGGGTAAGTAAAAATTCGGATATCGGTTTTAAAATAAGAGAAGGAATATCCTTGACGGTCCGTTGCGTCAGCACATCAAAAGATTTTAATGAATCAACTTCATCGCCAAAAAAATCCACGCGTACCGGCATATCCGACCCCGCCGGAAAAATGTCAATTAATCCGCCTCGAACAGCAAAATCACCAGATTCCATCACTGTGTTCGTTAAATGATAGCCATGACGTGCCAAAAAAGTTTGTATCCGATCAAACGAAACTGTTTTATGTAAGGATAATTCTAAAACTGTGTTTTGAAAATAATCAGGCGGAGGGACACGTTGTAAAGTTGCCGATGCCGTCGTCAATAAAATAACGGGGGCTTTGGGATTGATGAGTTGTGAAAGCGTATCAATCCGCTCACCAATGATTTCGGTTGCCGGCGCTGTTCTATCATAAGGAACGGTGTCCCATGTTAGGAATGTTAAAACCGGAAAATGTGGTGCAACCAACCGGAGTATTTCACGAACAAACGACAATTTTGTTTCATTTGGGACGATATAGAGTATTGATTTTTTTAAAGAAAAAAGTTTCTTTAAAACAAAAGCCTCATACCCTGAAGGAACGCCGCCTAATCGTTGTTTCATACTCATTAAAAGAAACTAATCCCCACGGAAAAGAGTGATTCAGCATCTTGAACATGACCCTTTTCAACAAATAAAATAACATGATCTTTTTCTTGGACGATAAGATCTTTATGCGGTAAGATAAATAAATCATCACGCAAAATACCGCCAATGACAATACCGGTCGGAATTTTGATTTTACCCAAGTGACTTTTGGTAATTTTGGCTGTTTTTAATACCTCCATTTCCAATATCTCACCAATACCGGATTGGATAAAGTAATCATCTTTTACCCGACCCTTACGCAAGTATTGTAAAATAGACGATACCATAACTGCATTCGGATTGATGGTGGTATCTATCCCCAAACCGGATAATAGATTGTTATACAGCGGATTATGTATTAAAGCACACACCCGTTCAATCCCCGCCCGTTTAGACAGCATTGACAGCAATATATTATTTTCATCGGAGTTCGTGGTCGCAATAGCAATCTTGTAATTTTTAAGATTTAATTCATCCACCAAACTGTCGTCCAAAGCATCCCCATTAATAACTAATGTTGATTCTAATTTTTCCGCCAAAAAACGAGCACGTTCTTCACGTTTTTCAACCAATGTCACATCCCGAATGCCGGACATATTTTCCAATTGTTTGGCCAACTGAAAACCTACTTTACCACCACCATAAAGCATCAAATATCGCGATGGTAATGTTGCGTAGCCAAAGGTTTTTAAAACCCGTTCAAAGTGCGAAGAATCAACTACAAAATATATGTCATCCCCCTGTTTCACCGTCACATTAGATATATTCATTAATTGGAAACGGCGTCTGATCGCCACAACCTTAATACTGAGCGGTTTGACGCTACTTTCAATTTCGGAAACGGTTTTACCAATAAGATCAGAGGGCTTACGACAATGAAGCCCCACAAAACGAACCAATCCATCGCCCATTTCGGTCATATCAACAGACCCCGAGACCGCCAGGTTATCAATAATGTGCTGTGCGGTTTCAACCTCAGGCGACAAAATAACATCTACGGACAAGGATTTTAAGAATTCCTTATACTTGGGAGCTGTGTACTCAGGGCTTGAAATCCGAGCGATTCGTTGAGAAATGTGAAATAAAGAGCTGGCGACACTACATGATACAATATTTGTTTCATCATCACCAGTGACAGCTAAAAAAACATCAGCATGATCGGCACCCGCACGTTCTAAAACCTCGGGATAAGAAGCACTGCCAACAATAGTTTGAATATCTAATTGTTCACTTAAATTCCCTAAGTGATCGGAATTGTTGTCTATTAAAACAATATCGTTATCTTCGGCACGCAAATAGCGCGCAAGTGCTATACCAATTTCGCCGGCACCGGCTATAATTATCTTCATAATGTTCCCCCTAAATAATATTGGATATACTGCCTCACCCGCTCGGGATTTTTTTCAGCATACACTTTTTGACAAAATTCTGCAACATTTTTTTGGCCCTTGGCATACCATGACAAATGTTTGCGGGCGACAAACAAACCGTGAATCCCATAATATTCAAGCAATAAATCAAAGTGATATAAAGCTAAATCCGATAAATGGTATGTTGGCTTTTTCCCTGTTTCAATTTCGGCTAAAAGCCAAGGCTTTCCCAACAATCCCCGACCGATTAAAGCACCGTCTGCTTTTGTTAATGTAAGTGCATGTTGCGCCGTTTGAGCATCAACAATATCACCATTTACAAAAACAGGAATACGCACATTATCCTTTATTTGACGCACAATTTCATAATGTGGCATACCGCTATACCCTTCTTCTCGGGTACGGGCATGAACCATAATTTTATCGGCACCGGCATTTTCCATTTTTTGAGCAAACAAAACACCATTGATATTATCCGAATCCCACCCAATTCGTATTTTAACCGATACCGGCAAACGGGTATTCATTTTAACCGTTTCAACCAATCTGGCAGCTATATCGGGGGATTTAAGCAGAGCGGCTCCACTACCGTTTGAGATTAATTTTTTAACCGGACAACCCATATTGATATCAATACCAACTGCCCCCGTATCATTAGCCATTTGGGTTGCCTTAGCAAATGAATCTGAATTAATTCCAACAAATTGAATAATAATATTTTCTTCGTCATGAATATCCATCATTTTTCGGGTGGCAGGATGATTACGGCCGAGACTTTCAACAGAGATCATCTCCGTATAAAGTGGCTGTTTACCGAAACGGCGCATCATTTGGCGAAAAGGCTTATCCGTGACCCCCGACATCGGAGCAGCGATTAACGATTTCATAGCATTTCCTTTAATTGTTTTAAATCCGGTGAAACAGTTGTTAAATCAGATACATTCGGAAAAAGTAGGTGAAAAGCCTTTTCCATCCATAAAACAGCATTGGGAATATCCCCTTGACTACGATACAATTGTGCTAATTTTAATTGAGCCTGCGGATCGTTTAAACGAGCAGCCGCTAAATACCATTTTTCCGATTCTGAGGGCAATAATTGGGCCAATTTATGACAGGATTCCAAATGCCCTTGACGGGCGGCTTTTTGATAAAATTCAATCGCTTTATCACGATTAAAAGGGACCAATTTACCTTGTTCATAGACATTTGCTACAAAAAATTGGCTGTCAGGATCACCGTATGATGCCACACGGCCATGCCATGCTAAATCCCAATAGGGATCTGTTTGATCGGATTCTAAATTGGGGATACCTTCCAATAGTTCCAAATCCGAGTGCAAAAAATCCCCTTTTGCCATACATGACAAAACCATTATCAAACAAAAAACTTTATTTTTCATCTTAAATATGATATAGCAGACTTTATCAAAAAAGGAAAGAGTAAAATGGAAAAGAATGTTAAGATTATCGGTGCAGGCCTTGCAGGAAGTGAAGCAGCCTATCAATTATTGAAACGTGGATTTCATGTTCAAATGTA
>JAXFZX010000007.1:0-14607 GCA_034184445.1 Pseudomonadota bacterium
CGGTGATAATATAACTTAACCCCATACCGCCGGCTTTTAAAAACAGAGCATCGCCTCCCAATGGCATCAGACATAGTCCCAAAAACAGGCATGGCATAATCCAGAAGGATAAGATAATCCCTGTTAAGACATTTCCCAAAATGCTATATGGGGCGATTTGATTAAAATGATAGGCCGTTAACGGTAGTGTAGCCAATGTAATAAAAGCACTGGCTATGGCAAGGCCGATGATGGGACGAATAAGCCATTTTATACGTGTGGATTTTAGGGGAACTAAAAAATGCCCTTCAAACGAGTGATAGAGGCTGATTAAAATTAAAACTGCCGTAAATGATAATTGAAAACCGATGTGGAAAACATATTCCGGCCGAAACAATAAAATAAGTAAGGCTGCCACCGATAAAGACCGAAATGACAATGATGACCGATTCACAAAAATTGCCCCTATCATTATACCTAGCATAATAAAAGATCTGATGGCAGGGATTTGCATTCCAGAAATTAAAACATATCCTCCCACGATTATCAATGCCACAGTAGCCGATATTTTCTTAGCGGAAAGATATGCCGATAAAGTAGGGAAAAACGATAAAATACCACGGCACAAGAAAAAAGCCCAAATGGCCAATAAACTTAAATGAAACCCCGATACGGACAATATATGCACAATACCGGCAGTGCGAAACAAGTCATAGAGTTTTGGTGATACGGAATTTTGATCTCCGATTGTTAAGGGAATGGCTATATCGGCGGGTCCTGACGGCAGAATTTGCCGAATCCGATTACGAATATGAAGACGGATGTTCTCAATGATTCGGTTCGGTGATATTCCTCCGTATCGGATAGATAAAACAGTATCTATGTATCCGGTTGCTCCGACTTGTCTGAAGTAAAGGGTGCGTGCTTCATTATAAAATCCAGGGGCAGACGGCAACCGTGGTGGCCTTAAATTGGCACGCACATGAATGACATCTCCAATTTGAAAGCGGGGAAAAACCGATTTATGCTTTAATTGAACATTTTTGGGTAGCGATATGAATATGTGATTTGGAAGACGCACATCCGATAAAATCAGGGTTTGTCCGTCAGGTGATTCCGAGATTTGATGCACTGTCCCGATTACCTCAGCCTGAGAAATCGGATGATCTAAAATCGGGGAATTAACCGTTTCAAAACGCAGGGCTGCTACCATAATTCCACAAAAAAACGAAAACAATAAAATGCCAATCGGCTTGAATAGGTATGCTCGCTTTGAAATGGATAAAAGTCCTGTCAACAGTATTAGAAAAATTAAAACAGTCACCGGGGGATTCCAACCCCAAAAGAAAATGCAAATCCCGACCATAAAGGCCAAAGCAAATAGGTCTCCAAAGGACTTATATTCCGTTAATACATCTTGAAATAGGCGTTTCATTCAATAGAGGGTTTATCGGCTTCAATTTTATTACTTGATTTTTGAATCATGGCGTTTATCATCTTTTCCCAAGTACGCTCTTTTTGAGATAAAGAACTGTTTTTAGGCAAAGCCTGCTTTTCCCAACCGGAAAAATGTTGGTGTTCTAATTCGCGGGAGCCTTGGGCATAAATGACTTCTATCCGATAAGTCAGCATATATTCTATATTATCTAAAATATACCAATGTTCGGATTCTTTTGTTTTTTGGGTCAAGTCGGCCTCTTGGATGATAATTGTGGCATGGGTCCCTTTTTGGGGAAAAGCCGGTTGAAAACGATGAGAAAACGCCGTTGTTAATGCTGACACAGGTGAAATCGGAATACGGGTTTCTAAATGGGGTAATTCCGTATAACGGGTTGTTTGATTGGTAATGTGAACCTCTCCAACAGGCAATAATAACGGGGTTTCATTTTGATAATCTATAACCCGAAACGGGGTATTGGGAGGGGCTTGACATGCCGTTAAAAGACCCAGAGCCAAAATAAAAAATTTTCTATTCATTGATTAAATCCCACACCATGTTTTTTAATTTATCTTTAAATTGTGATAACCTGAGTAAGGCATATAATTGAGCCTCTTCATACATGGGTAGGTTTCCGGTATCAAATAGCAAATCTTCGGGTGCTTTCATAAACATTTTTAAATCCCAACCTTCATTGGGATGGGCATCCAAAAATTGGTTGATGGCATCTGTATAAACCCATTCCGTCATCGGCAGGTTCTCCGGTAATTTTCCTGTTTGCTCATATATATCAACCTGATGCGTCACGAAATCAAGCATTTCTTTGGGGAAGATATAAGGTGAAAAACCGGCAATGTGATTATAAAAAATCTTCGGTTTTTCAATCAAACGTCCGTTATGAATAATGGAATTATTGCTGACATCTTCTTTTTCAATACCGGTCAAAAGGATTTGTTTGGGATTAAGGATAAAGGTATCTATCATGCGCTTAAAATGGGAATTATCCGCATTATGTGATACCATAATGTCATCAGGGAAAGACATTAATGCATGACGGTTTGGTGATAACCGATGCGCAAGCCCCAAAACATGTGCCGTGCCGATAGGCTTATCCTGAATGGTATATTTTAAATCCACATCGGGCGGTAAAAAAGTGCTGTGCAATGCATCGGCAATCCCGATGCGACCTGCATTTCTTAATTTTTCTTCCATTTTGGGATCAGGGGCAAGGGCATCTTTAAACACATCTATAACCGCTTGGCTGGAACAAACAAGGGTAATGTGACGACCCCCGATATGAATAATATCCTTTAACACAAAATCTATCAAACGAGTATCTCCAAACGGTAATAGAGCTTTATGGGCAATGCCTTTGGAATGGGGATAGTTTCGGGTGCTTTTCCCTCCGCAAGGGATAACAAATTCTATATCATTGATTGTGGTCATTTTATGCCTCCTTTAATGACGATGGAACTGAATTGCCGACCCTTATCCGAAGGGGAACGACGATAACTGAAATACCGAGGGTCGGGATATGTATCATCCCCAACCGTTTCTATGTGTTCTACACCAGCCCGCTGCAACCGATGGATAACATAGGCATCAAAATCAAAAAAGATCTTACTGTCCTTAAAAATAAAAAAACATTCCTCTGTTTTAGGAAACAAAGATTGAATATCTTGCCCCATTTCAAAAGAGGATTTTTGGATATGGGGACCAATGCCGGCATAAATGCTTTGAATATGCGCTCCATGATGTATCATTTCTAAAATAGTGTTTTCTATAATACCTTGAAAGGCACCTTTCCAACCGGCATGGATGGCGGCAATCATTTGTGATTCCGGGTCGGCCAATAGAATTGGTGCACAATCAGCTGTTTTAACGGTTAAATTTAAATGAGGGCTTTTTGTAATTAAAGCATCAACCGATGGCAGATTGTGAGGCTTTTCCGTTATAAATAAGGCATCGGCTGAGTGCACTTGATTCATTAAAACAGGATCGGGATCGCTTTGAAAATCGGTGGCATCATAAAAGCCGTGGTTGATAAAATTCAAAGAAGATAGAATTGATACTTGTTTCATTTTTCAAGCCTTTCTTGTTGCTTTTTTATTTTGTGTGCCAATCGTTTTTGTTCAAATTTTAGGGTCAAATAATATCCCGATACTGATATCCCTATCAGCCATGGTAAACACCCGATCATCATGGATATACCATAATCTTGAACCATCAATTTAAAAAACAAAACCCATTTATCAATAAAGCCTAAGTCACTTAGAAAAGTATCATGTAAAATATGGGATAATTTGGCATATCCACCTATATTCTGGATGTCCCATCGCATTAATTGTCCTGTCACATAAAAGACATAATAGCACGGTATCATGGTAAATACATTTGTAATCCATGTCCAAGCTAACGCTAATGGCATGGAAAAATTCCATTTAAAAATCTTTTTAGCCACCAACCATGTCATGGCCACAGCCCACATTTGAATGCCGACCAAAGGTGTCATGGCCCAAGCTAATCCGACAGCAACCCCCCGAGCCTTATATTCCGGCGGATGCGGAGACCGGATTAATGGAACAATTAACTTCATTTTCAAAAGACGTTTTGTCTTGTCCCAAAAAGAAAGTTTCTTATATTTCATCGGTTATGTCTCTCCGCTTTTTTTAAAATGACGGTGGGCCTACTTTTTAGAATGACCCACAGACCGAATAAAATCATAGGTATGCACAGAATCTGGCCCATAGATAAATTGAGCCATATAAAGCCTAAGTGGGCATCGGGCTCCCTGAAAAATTCAAGAGCAAAACGAAAAATACCGTAAAGGATAAAGAAAAGGCCACTTAAAAAACCAGTGCGATTCCGATATTTAGGCACCAACCACCAAAGTCCGTTTAAAATAATAAATAAGGCAATACCTTCCAATCCGGCTTCATATAATTGACTGGGATGGCGGGGCTCGGAACCGCCGGTCGGAAAGATCATAACCCATGGGACGGCGTGACTTATGCGGCCGTAAAGTTCCCCGTTAATAAAGTTGGCGATCCTGCCTAAAAACAGGCCGATAGGTGCTACACAAACGATAATATCCCCGATGGCAAAAACGGGAACTTGCTTTTTCCATGCAAATAAAAATGTAGCAACAATAACGCCAATGAGTCCCCCGTGAAAAGACATACCGCCTTCCCATAATGCCAAAATATGTAAGGGGAATTCCAAAAAATACCGAAGATTATAAAATAACACATACCCAAGTCTGCCACCGATAATGATACCAAAGGTCGCCCAAACCAAAAAATCATCTATTTTAAGAACCGTAAAAGGACTATGCCCCGCACGGGACATTTTACGGGCCAGACCCCATGCGGCTACCAGCCCGAAAATATAGGCTAATGAATACCATCTGATGGCGATAAATCCGATTTGAAAAGCAATCGGATCTACATTGGGAAAAGCAATACCGGAATACATCATTTTCCTTTCGTTATCCTAAGATACGATTAAGGCTAAGCGATTTTTCCCGAAAAGTCAAGTCCTCTCCGTCAAATTACGGGATGATTTTGACTGAATGCACATCAATTTCGGTATTTAACCAATCTTTATCCACTTCTCCATGGATTTGAACAGTATCTGTGGGACGCACATCCGTACCGTGCCAATCTTTTTTATCAATTTCTAAAATAACGGAACCGGTTTTATCGGTGAATTGATATTTGTCTTTTTTAATGCGGTTGGTAATATGTCCTTGTAATACAACGGGGGTGTCATCATGCATTTTTAAAACTTCTGCCACAGTTGAAATCGGGGTACTTTCATCCACAAAAGCGGCAATGGCAACACCGACAAATAAAGTGGTACCACAAATGGTTAAGACTTTTTCAATGGTCATTTTTTCCTCCTTATAGTTGATACTTCATTTATAAAGGCCCCGAAATTCCCTTTGTCAATAGTTCTATCCGGTATAGTGGGGCGTAAAATTGATTGACTTTTGACCGGTTTTGTGATATATACTTTCCCAAAAGGATATATGCTTATGGTTTTTAACAGCACTTTAATTACCCCCAAAAAAGAAGATATTTTTTGCATCCAAAAAACACCGTTCTTAGGCGGAGAAAACATTATGGTCTATTCCTATACATCGGATAAGAAAGAACATTATTTATCGCATGTATATCATATTGATCAAAACCAGACGGGTTTGGAATTTATTTATGGTCCAAAGGGTGAGTTCGTGGCCGAATTCCCTTTGTGGGAAGGAAAAGCCAACGGGAAAGGAAAAGTATGTTATATGCCCCATGTGCAGGTAGAACAATATTTTTATTATGGTGAAGTTTTTCCGACAGTCTGTAATAATTATATTGTTGCAATGGATGGAGACCCAGTCATTGTGGCATTATCGGCCGATGTATCTTCATTTAAAAAAAGTGTTTTAATTCAGAAAAAATTGCCTGATTATATTTGTGCCTCCGTTCCCCAGAATTATAGGATAATGAAAAGGGCCGACGACCGGCAACACGAATAGGTTATTTGTTTATTACTGCGTAAAGGAGATATTTCTATGGTGAATGAAAAAACGATTGAACCGGATAACCAGGGGCTAAAAGTTTCTTTGGAAACCTGTTGGCAAAGGGGAAAAGAGGCTTTAATGGGGGCAAAGAAAATTATTCGCAATTATGCCATTCAGGAAAAAGTAAGGGGAGGGCGTTTAACCGATGCGGCTAAAACCGGTATTTTGGCCTATCACTATAATTGTGCGGATCAGGCTTGGGACCGTTTGGAAAAATTGCCACCAGAACAAACGATATTGGGAAATGAATTACAAGACATTCGGGTGTCCATGAATTTTGTGCAAAAAATTGCCCCGAATATGAATGAATGGGAAAGATTGCATTATTTTCAATACGGAACTACCGTTGAGGATTTATCGGGAAGGTCTGTGGAGGCTGTAAAGGCGTTAATTAGTTCGGTATATATTACCGCTTGGATGGGAATTGTGAATCAAAAATTTAAGGAAAAGTCCACATTTTTTGAACGGATTTCTTCCAAACCTTTGATTATCCCGTCAGAAGGCCCTGTTATGATATTCCGAAAATTAAGGGGAATAGGGCGTTATTGCTACTCTTTTGATCCGAAGGGTATTGATAACCGCGAAAAGGAATAAATTTTTTCAAAAATAAAGGTGTCAAAAATACTTTTTTATCTTTTTACACCTATGTGTTAGAAAAACTCTTTACAAACGGGTAAAAAAACGGTATGATATCCCAAATTTTGAAGAGGCAAACAAATGATAAAACAAAGTCATACAGAAATAAAAGAGGATAACATATTGGATATTCGGCCCGTTCGGCGGGAACGCCCCAGGCGCGTGAAAGAGATACCTCAGGCAGATATGCTTCCCTTAACATTAGGGGTTGTGTTGCAACAAGCCAGACAAGCCAAACATATGAAATTGCCTTCTATTTCCAAAAAATTGCGGATTAAAGAGGTCTATCTAGATGCGTTGGAAAAAGGAAAATACCATGTTTTTCCGGCTCTTGTATATGGGGTTGGCTTTTTGCGCAGCTATGCGATTTTTTTGGGGCTAAATCCGGATGACATGATTGCCCGCTTTCATAAAGAAACATCTGATATCAAGGAAGAACCCTTGGATATGCCACGAACACATGATCCGAAAATTTTACCGTCTAAGAAAGTAATCGTCTATTCATTGATAGGTTTGTTCTTTATGTATTTGGGATGGAATTTATATCAGGTTATGACGGAAAATCCTTTGATTGTTTTGAATAAACCCGTCATTACCACCACTGTCCCTGTGGAGGTGTCAAACGAACCGGCCCCGATAACGGTAGATGAAATGCCGGAAATCGTTGTTATCTCGGAAGCCTCAAAAACATCATCCGAAGCACCTATTATATCTAATGCCTCCCAAAAATCAGTGACGACTAAACATACGCCGATGATTTATGGTCTAAAAACACCGGCGCGGGTGGCCTTTGTCGCAACGGGAAAAACGACTATTGAAGTGCGGGATACGGATGCAAATCGTGTGTTGCTGAAAAAAGATTTAGAAATAGGTGATCGCTATCATCCCGATCTTGATGTGGAAGGTTTGGTCTTAAAAACAACCAATGCTGGTGGATTAGATGTCTATGTTGATGGGAGAAAAGTTAAAACATTGGGCAAAAAAGGGCAAACAAAAGCCGGTATTCACATGGATGCCGATACTTTGTTGAAAGAATAAAGCATGAATTTTGAACAAAAATTGGAAACAATCCTGTCTCGGTATGAAGAAGTGACGGCCCTTTTGGCCGAAGGGGCTTCGGGGGAAGAGTTTGTTAAGCTATCCAAAGAGTTAAGTTCTTTGGAAGACATTGTCCGTGTGGGCAATGAATATAAAAAATGTCGTCAAGATTTAAAGGATGCTGAAATCTTGTTATCTGATGATACATTGGATGCAGATATGCGCACTATGGCCGAAGAAGAAGTGCGAAACTTGACCGAACAATTGCCGGATTTGGAAAGGCAGATTCAGATTTTACTTTTACCGCGGGATGAAGCCGATGATCGCAATGTGATCTTAGAGGTTCGTGCTGGCACAGGGGGGGAAGAAGCTGCATTGTTTGGCGCGGAATTATTTCGCATGTATGAACGCTATGCCGCCAATAAAGGATGGAAATTTGAAGTTCTATCTTTAAATGAAACTGGTCTTGGCGGGTATAAGGAAGCGGTCGCCCAGATATCGGGACATGCTGTGTTTGCACGCCTTAAATTTGAATCGGGGGCGCATCGGGTGCAACGTGTTCCGGAAACCGAAGCAGGAGGACGCGTCCATACATCGGCGGCAACGGTGGCTGTTCTTCCGGAAGCTCAAGAAGTTGATGTTAAAATTAATGATGCTGATTTGGAAATTACCACATGTCGGGCATCCGGTGCCGGTGGTCAGCATGTGAATAAAACCGATAGTGCTATCCGTATTGTCCATAAACCAACCGGTATCGCTGTTGAGTGTCAAGAAGAAAGGTCACAATTTAAGAATAAAGAAAAAGCCATGATGCGCCTGAGAACTGCTCTATATGACATGCAGCGTCAAGCATTAGACAAAGAACGGTCCCAAAATCGGAAAAATCAAGTCGGATCGGGTGACAGATCCGAGCGCATTCGGACCTATAATTTCCCACAGGGGCGCGTCACGGATCATCGCATCAATAAAACATCATATCAATTGCATGAATTTATGGATGGCAATTTAGATGAATTTATTGATGCATTGATTATGGAAGACCAAATGGCAAGGCTTGCGGAATTGGATTAAATGGATTTAAAGGAAGTTGCCGAGCGGTTAAAAAGTGTATCTGATACCCCACGATTGGATGCTAAGTTATTGATGGAAAGCGGTGGGGACTTGAAAGAAAAAATTCACCGCCGATTAAATCATGAACCCGTTTCAAAAATTATTGGGCAAAAAGGTTTTTGGAAGTCGGAATTTGTGACTTCCAAAGATGTGTTGGATCCAAGGCCGGATTCGGAAACGATTATTGAGTCGGTATTAAAATGTTTTCCTGATAAAGGTAAACCTTACCGTATATTGGATATCGGGGTGGGTAGCGGATGTCTGCTATTCTCGTTATTGGATGAATACCCCCATGCTACGGGGGTTGGAATTGATATTTCAAAAAGGGCACTTGATGTCGCAAAAAAAAATCAAAACGATAGGCAAGCGACCCTATTGCAAAAAGATTTTTATAATATGCATTTTTCGGACGATTTAGGAAAATTTGATATCATCATTTCAAATCCTCCTTATATTCCGACAAATGATATTCAAAATTTGTCTCCCGAAGTGCGCTTATTTGATCCGATGATGGCTTTGGATGGGGGGAGAGATGGCCTCAATGCCTATCGGGCACTGGCTAAGGGAATACATCCCCTTTTAAACAAAAAAGCCATGATTTTTTTGGAAATCGGGCAGGGGCAAAAGCAGGGTGTCACCGATATTTTTATGAAATCGGGCTTTACTCTTGACAAAAGCATCCCTGATTTTGGTGGTATTATACGGATTTTAATTTTTCATCAGGAACCTGTCGGGCGGTCTCTTTAACCCGAACTTAAAATATCCCGATAAATGACTTTCATCCATTTTCCCTTGGCCTTGAATAGCAGATGATGATTTTTGAAGCGGGTATTTGTGCGTTCTTGAAAGCGATTTAGTTTCCTTAAAACAGAGTGATTGTTTAAGTGTGTTATCTGAATGGGGTGTGTCTTTGTATGTGACCATAAAATAAGGAGATCGCTTGTATCAAATAATCGCGAATGCGTTAATGCCTTTAAGCATGGTGCCAAGGCTGTAAAGAAATAGGCCGATGATGAAGGTTTAACAAATCGCCCCGTTAATTGTTGCCGGTGTGAAATAAAGTAATCCGATACCTTGCGTGGCACGCACAAAACATGCAGGTGTATCCTGTATCCCATTTTTTTTGCTAATGTCATCAGGTAAAGATCAACTTCGGGTTCCAACAAAGTCATGTCAAAAATCAAATTGATCCGATTTAAAATGCAGTATTTATAGAACATAACCAATGCCCTTAACGCAAAGCCGTTTGTATTTTCGCGCATATGATCGGGGTCATTTTTTTGAAATTCATCATATTGGGGATGAAACGGAGCAAATGCTCCCACATTGATTTTTAAATGGGGAATTTGCTCTAAGGCTTTTTGTATTGCCGGCACTAATTGTGAAGATTTACCGCTTCCCGATTGGCCGGATACGCGCACTAAAAGGGGACTCTTTTGGTTCTTTTTATCCAACTTAAATGTGGATACGATCTTTTCCATCGGGATATGATCTAATAGTTCATTTTCACACGGAAAAATGCGTTGAATGGCGGAAAATGCCGATTTTTCAAGTGCTTGAAATGATTTGGTTGTCAAAAAAGTTGTATCCATGATAAGGGCAACTTATCATAAATAATTTTTAAAGTCAATTCCCATCGAAGACAGTTTAAGGGTAGATCATGTTTTTTCTTGACAATGGAAAAGAAATCGGGTATAAAGCCCTTGGTTCAACCAATAAAAGGAGAATACACATGTCTGTTGTCACTTTACCTCCAAATTACAAGCCCTCCTCTAAAGAAGAATACATGAATGAAATGCAGCTTGAATACTTTAAGCGCAAGCTTTTGGATTGGCGTGCGGAATTGATGAAAGGATCAGCTTCCACTTTGCAAGATCTAAAAGAAAACAATATAAATGAAGCCGATGAAAATGATCGGGCCAGTAATGAAACTGATCAATCTTTGGAACTCAGAACACGGGACAGAATGCGTAAGTTGATTAAGAAAATTAATCAAGCATTAGATCGGATTGAGAACGGAACATATGGCTATTGCGAAGAAACCGGCGAACCGATTGGTTTGGCTCGGTTAGAGGCTCGGCCCGTTGCAACCCTAAGTATAGAAGCCCAAGAACGACATGAACGCAAAGAAAAAACTTTTGCCGAAGAATAATTTATGGGGCATAAAGCAAGGCTTTGTTTTGGCGTCTGGTTCGCCACAACGGTTACGGTTATTGGAAAGTGCCGGTTTTTCACCGGATGCGGTTATAACCGCCGATATTGATGAAACTCCTTTATCGGATGAATTGCCAGCGCGGTATGTGCGACGAATCGCTATTGAAAAAGCGCGCACAGTGGCCGTAAAATCTCCGGATAAAGTTATCTTGGCTGCAGATACGGTGATTGCTGTTGGGCATCGCATTATTCGGAAGGCAGCCCATGAAGCCGAAGCTCGCATGAACTTGCAGTTATTATCAGGACGCCGCCATCGGGTAATGACGGGATTTTGTATTGTTATGCCGGATGGTCGCGAAATTGCCAAAGTGGTTCAAACGGCCGTGATTATGAAGCATTTAGATGAAGCAGATTTAAATGCTATCATCGCATCCGGTGAATGGCGTGGTGTAGCGGGCTATCGGATAGAGGGGGTTTTGTCGGCCTGTATCACAAAGATTATCGGGTCACATCCGAATATTGTGGGACTTCCGATTTTTGAGGTTGCCCAAGTTTTAAAAGGTGTCCTTAGGCATTCATGAAAGTCTTTTCTACAAGCGCATTTGGTGAAACGCGAACCATTATAACCGAAGATGGTGTGCCGCAAGAAATCATTATCCATCGGGATTTGGTGTTAAATTTTGGAGATGAAGTTCAGGCTAAAATCGGTGCCTTTCATCCGATTCTTAAAGGGTATTTTGCCACAACGGATCGGGGGGACGTGTTTATCCCGACGAATCAGCATTTGACCGATGGCATGCTTGTGTCGGCCACTATTACTAAGGAGGCTCGTCAGGATAAGGTAGCAACAGCTCACCTTAGGGCTGAACAAAATCCCCCCTTAAAAATTGATTCGGAAATCCCCCCCGAATTGGCCGATGAAATAATTGCCGATGCGATATTGCCAGATGTTCCCTTTGAAGGGGGGGGAATGCTACATATTGAAAAAACACATGTTTGCTGGACAATAGATGTGGATTCGGGGCATAATTTTGATTCGTTATGTAATCTTAATCAAGCAGCTGTGCCGGAAATCAATCGTCAGGTGCGTTTAAAAAATATGGGAGGTCTGATTTTTGTGGACTTTGCCGGAACAAAACGGTTGGCAGCAATCAAGCATATAGCCGAACAATTCAGGGATTTTTGGAAAAATGATCCGAATACGCGTGTCCTCGGTTGGACAAAGGCCGGATTATTAGAAATAGAACGCAAACGCATGCGGGCAGACCTTTGGACAACATGTGCCGAAACAAACCCCATTAATATCTATTATCGTGTTTTGCGGGCGGTGGATAAGTGTCGCCTATCCCATCCGGTATTGATGGTATCCTTACCGGTTTTTAATTTGTTAAAAAATCACGGTATGCGTATAAAAGTCAAACCGGCCTGTGATACACCTATTTCTTATTTTAAAATAGAGGAAGAAAAATGAGTGAGGAAATTGTTATCCTAAATACCAAGTGTCCAGTTTGTGGGGCAAATGCAACTTTAAAATATAAACCTTTTTGCAGTAAACATTGTGCGGATGTGGATCTCAATCGTTGGTTCACGGGTAATTATGTCGTCCATACGAATGAAGAACCGGCCGAGGAAGATTTTATCCAATCGCAAGATTCAACCCGTTGACATTTTACCTTTGTTGGCGTATTTGAACGCTGTTATACATAAAATCCTTGCAATTTTAGGATTTTTTTTGTAAAATATTTGCCAACTTAACTTTAAATCAAAGGAATAATTTATGCCGGCATATCAATACATTTATGTAATGAAAGATCTATCTAAAACCTTCCCAGGTGGGAAAGAAGTATTAAAGCATATTTGGCTATCCTTCTTCCCAGGGGCAAAAATCGGGGTACTGGGCCCAAATGGTGCTGGTAAATCAACTCTTTTAAAAATCATGGCAGGATTGGATGATAATTTTACGGGTGAAGCTTGGGCGGCAGATGGTGTTAAGGTGGGCTATTTACCGCAAGAGCCTCAACTGGATCCCACTAAAACCGTCATGGAAAATGTGATGGACGGGGTGGGCCCCGTGCGCGATTTAATGAAACGATGGGAGGCAGTAAATGCTGCTTTTTCAGACCCTGATGCCGATATGGATAAACTATTGGCCGAGCAGGCAGAATTACAGGAAAAAATTGATTCCTGCGACGGTTGGGAATTTGAACGCACGGTTGAAATTGCTATGGATGCCCTGCGCTGTCCGCCGGCCGATTGGGGGGTCCAGAATTTGTCCGGTGGTGAAAAACGGCGTGTGGCACTTTGCCGACTCCTTTTATCAAAACCGGATATGCTTTTGTTGGATGAACCGACAAATCATCTGGATGCCGAATCAATCGCATGGTTGCAAACTTACCTTAAAAACTATACGGGAACGGTTGTTATGGTGACACATGACCGATACTTTTTAGACAATGTGACAGGTTGGATTTTGGAAATGGATCGGGGTGAGGGTATTCCTTATGAAGGCAATTATACCAGTTGGCTGGAACAAAAACAAAAGCGTTTGGAACAAGAACAAAATGCCGAAAAGAATCGTCAAAAGACTTTGGCCGAGGAATTGGAATGGGTGCGTCAATCCCCAAAAGCCCGTCAAGCTAAATCCAAGGCGCGTATTACGGCATATGAAGAGCTTCTGAAAAAATCCACCGAAAAAGCCCCTGATGTGGCACAAATCGTTATCCCTGCGGGGCCCCGATTGGGTGATTTGGTGATTAAAGCCGAACACTTGAAAAAAGCCTATGGCGACAAACTGCTTTTTGATGATTTGAGTTTCAATTTACCGGCTGGTGGTATTGTAGGTGTGATTGGCCCAAATGGTGCTGGAAAAACAACTCTGATGCGCATCATCACGGGGCAGGAAAAACCGGATAGTGGTACCTTCCGGATGGGAGATACGGTTAAACTCGGTTATGTGGATCAATCGCGTGATTCCTTAAATGATAACAATACGGTTTGGCAAGAAATTTCGGGTGGATTGGATATTTTAACTTTGGGTAAGCGAGAGGTTAATTCCCGTTCTTATGCGGCACAATTTAACTTTAAAGGTGCAGATCAACAAAAGAAAATCGGTATGCTTTCGGGTGGTGAACGCAATCGGGTGCATATGGCAAAAATGCTGAAATCCGGGGCGAATGTGCTCTTGCTGGATGAACCTACCAATGATTTGGATGTGGATACTTTACGGGCCTTGGAAGAAGCTTTGATGGACTTCCCGGGATGCGCCGTTATTACCAGCCACGATCGTTGGTTCTTAGACCGTTTGGCAACCCATATTTTGGCCTTTGAGGGCGATAGTTCGGTTGTCTTCTTTGAAGGCAATTACGCCGAGTATGAAGCCGATCGTAAACGTCGCCTTGGTATTGATGCTGATCAACCTCATCGTATTAAATATAAACCAATAGAAAGATAGAGTGGAAAATGCCACTCTATCAATGCTTTAATAATTCTATCCTCGTGTGATCGGTTTAGCGGGTACCTTTGGCGGTTATCTGTTGGTATCCTACGCCAGGATCTCTTTCTACTTCAATAGTTACATATTCTTTATCAACACCGGCATCACGTTCACCCTTAACGCCTAGGTATTCTTGTCCGGCTCCGGCATCACGTTCACCCTTGACGCCCAAGTATTCCTGTCCGGCTC
>JAXFZX010000008.1:0-9655 GCA_034184445.1 Pseudomonadota bacterium
ACCCATTTGTCCGTTTGGAAGTCCTACATCTAGACCCGAAGTTTGAATCATCGCTGTTGGGTAATCCCGAACCAAACCATGCCAAATGGGCGTATTTGCCATTTCTATGGCATTATTTTCCTTTTCCGCCCGATAACCCCAACCATCTAAAATACATAATACAACCGGTTTTTGTCTTGTCATATCTAATTTTCCTTTCATAAAAACTGTCTCTGCGTTTCGTTCTCGGGTTATTATAGCTAAAAAAATAAAAAAAGTGTATCATTTTTTAAAAAAAAGATGTTTTTTCTTAAAAAAAAGTGTATAAAGGATCTCAGAATATTAGAATAGAAAGGTCTTTGATATGAATTTAATGCAATCTTTTAAAAACTTATTCGTTCAAAAAAAACGCGTTATCGGCGCAACAGACCTCAGACGCGCTTTGACGCATAATGAATTTGTGTTTTATTATCAGCCCGAATGGGACCTAAAAACAGGAAAAATAAAAGGGGTTGAGGCTTTGGTTCGCTGGGAAAGTCCGAATGGCATCATTCCGCCAAATGATTTTATCCCTATTTTGGAAGAAACCGGATTAATTAACACATTTACACCTTTTTTATTCAGCCAAACCCTAAGCGACTTGCATGAATTGCATGCCATGGGATTTTCGGATCTATTTATGTCAATCAACTTATCCGCCGTGCAATTAAGAGATCCGACATTGATTGCAACGGCGCAAAAAAACTTAGAACAATACGGTATCATCCCCGAACACTTGGAATGTGAAATTACGGAAAATAAATTTGTCGGGCAAGAGGCCATAGAATTGGAAACATTAAAAGACCTGAAAAAAATGGGGGTTAAAATTTCTATTGATGACTTCGGATCGGGTCATGCTTCATTTAACTATATTAAGAACATGACTATCAATAAGATTAAAGTTGATCTTGAATTTGTTCGGGATTTATTTGAAAAAAAAGCAAATCAAACCATCATGCGCACGATTATTGAATTGGGTCACTCACTTGATTTGACCGTTTTGGCAGAAGGGGTGGAAGAACCCCTTCAAGAAAAATGGCTGCGTGAAAACGGATGCGATTATGCACAAGGTTTTCTGTTTTCGCGTCCACTACCGTTGCCGATGCTGATTTCGTTTTTAAGAACCCATATTTCACAAACAGAGCAAAGTCCCGTCAATGAATAACCCTGTTAAGAAGCCGGAATTATTATTACCAGCGGGAACATTGGATCGGTTAAAGACCGCTTTTTTATATGGGGCGGATGCCGTATATGCCGGTATGCCGGCGGTGTCCCTTAGGAACAAAACATCTTTTACCATGGATGAAATGTCAGAGGGCATTACCCACGCCCATCGGCTGGGTAAAAAAGTCTATTTGACAATTAACCTATTTACACACAATCAAGATATTCCCAAAGTAGAGGGTTTTATTCAAGCCCTAAACGATTTAAAACTCGATGGTGTTATAGTGGCTGATCCGGGTGTGTTTGCTTTAATGAAGGAAAAATGTCCCAACATTCCCCGCCATATTTCCACTCAGGCTAATGTATGCTCAGCCTTAACCACCCGTTTTTGGCAAGATCAAGGAGCCTCGTTATGTGTTTTAGGACGCGAGGTTTCCTTGGCCGAAATCAGGGAAATCCGTTCGCTTTGCCCTGACATTAAATTGGAAATGTTTATCCACGGTGCCCTGTGTATCAGCTATTCCGGCAGATGCCTATTATCCAACTTTATGACGGGGCGCAGCGCAAATAAAGGGAATTGCGCCCATACTTGTCGGTGGCGATACAAAGTTTATGAAGGACAATCACTTTCCCCCAATTCTTCATCACCTTACTATTTAGAAGAGGAAACACGTCCCGATCAGTTATTCCGAATTGATGAAGATTCGCACGGCAGTTATATTATGAATTCTCGTGATCTGTGTCTGATGCCAAGATTAAATGAGATATTGCCCATAGGATTGGACTCATTTAAGATTGAGGGCCGAAATAAGTCGGAATACTATACGGCCATCACGGCAAAGGCTTATCGTTCTGCAATTGATGATTGGTTTCAATCCCCCGATTCGTGGACACCCAATTCCTATATGCAAGAACTGATGACTTTACAATCTCGGGGATATACTGTTGGATTTTTAGACGGGAATGCCGGTCCGGAGGCCCAAAATTACGATACCCCTGGCAGTCATGGGGACTGGCGTTTTTGCGGTGTCGTTAAGGCACATAAATTAAATCGCATGGTTATAGAGGTTAAACATAAAATCTGTATTGGCTCTGTTTTGGAAGGAATTTCTCCCCATCAACAACAGGCCGTCAAAATCCCCGTTTCGGAAATTTTTGATTCCGAAACCCAAAAAAATATAGAAACTGTATCGGCAGGAAAATGCAAACAATCCGTTGAAATTAAAGTAAATTCAAATATTCAAGAGGCACTACCGCCTCTGTCTGTATTGCGTGTTTTTGACCCCGAAAAATAAATTTAATTTTTTTAAAAAAACATAAAATAAAGTGTTGCAATCAAAAAAAAAATATATTATATTTGATATTGTCTATAAAAAAAAGGAGTATGACCATGACAAAACAAATGAATAACGAACACATTCGTGTGGCTGCCTACTATCTGTGGCAAAAGGCCGGCTGCCCAAACGGCATGGAAAATGACTTTTGGTTTCAAGCCCAACACCAACTCTACGGTTCAAATTTGAATAACCAAAATGTTCACAAATCCCTGTCAAAATCATCTGCAACAAAATTGACGGCAAAAAAGGTTTCTTTGAAACCCGCATTAAAATCGGCGGTAAAGAAAACCATTTCTGCAAAATCGGCTATTGTTGCAAAACCGTTTTATGGAAATAAAAAGTAATTTTTAAATCCAATGGGAAAGGGATAGATGTGTCTATCCCTTTTTTTATACTAATCTCTGGGAGGAAATCTGATGGATACATTAACACGTTATATTCAACAAGGAAAGAAATTAACTGGCGGTAAATTATTTTTAATTTTTATTATATTAACAATTTTGACTGTCGGATGTGTCGGTGGAAGACTTTATCATAAACTATCCGAACCGGATATGCAAAATTTTTTGGCAGAATTTCCCTCTATTGAAATAGAAAATGGGGTTATTATCAGCCCCGATAAAACCATATGGGAAAAGAAATTAGCCGATAACCAATTCTTATTTCAAATAGATACCACACAAAATACAGCAAAAACATTACCGAAAAACGGTATTGTTTTGACGAAAAAGCAAGTTATTTTATCCTATAACGGTCAGGAGAAAGCATATCCCCTACCCCCGGAAAAAGTTGTCATAAATAAAACCGTTTTAGAACAATTTTTTCAAATAGTCATTGTTAATACCTGTGTGTTTATTGGTATTATGTTGTTTATTATTTTGTTATTAGGACAAGCTTCTACAACAATTTTATCTGCCGGATTATTGTGGCTATTCAAAACGGATGTTAATTCGGATTCTCGCCGACGGGCATCTTTCATCGGGTGGTTATCGGTATTGGCTTTAAATATAGGACTTAGGTTCGCGGGATATGGTTTTTCACTCCTCGGATGTGTCGGTATTGCCACCCTGATTTCGGTATTTTGCCTTATGTGGGCCAAGAATAAGGATTAACTCTCTGGCTTTTCAATCAAACACGCGTCTCCATAGGAGAAAAAACGATACTTTTCCTGAATAGCGTGTTGATAAGCCTCTTTCATCCGATCAATCCCTGCAAACGCGCAAACCAGCATAAATAAGGTTGATTCAGACAAATGAAAATTTGTGAACAAGGCATCTATAACCTTAAAATGATAGCCCGGAGTAATAAAAATACTTGTTTCACCTTGAAAAGGATGAACGATACCCTGATCATCCGCCGCCGATTCCAACAAGCGTAGCGATGTTGTCCCCACGGGAATAATGCGTCTTCCCGATTGCTTGGCTTGATTGATTCTATCGGCAACATCTTGGGTAAGGATACCATACTCGGCATGCATTTTGTGATTATCTGTATCATCCACTTTAACAGGCAGGAAAGTCCCTCCCCCGACATGTAGGGTTAAAAAAAGCCTTTCTATCCCCTTTTGATCCAATTTACGGAATAAATCATCCGTAAAGTGTAAGCCTGCCGTTGGGGCAGCCACAGCGCCCTCGTGACGGGCATAAATAGTCTGATAATCGGCTTTATCCGATTCTTTTCCACCGCGTTTCCTTCTAATATAAGGTGGCAACGGCATTGTCCCAACAGTATGGAGTGCAGTCATCAAATCGGCACCGGATTGATTAAACCGCACACAAACAGATCCCGATTCATTTTTTTTGATAACGGTTGCAAAAAAATCGGGGGCAAAGCGAATAACATCGCCCACTTTTAATCGCTTAGCCTTTTTAATCAAGGTAGTCCAATCGGATAAATTTTCCTGTTTAAATAGTGTTAATTCAACCTGCGCCGCTCCCCGCACACCGTATAGGCGTGCCGGTATAACCTTAGTATCATTCAAAACCAATACATCATCAGGTCGCAACAATTTATCCAGATCGGATATTATCTTATCCTCTAATGCCCCATTGGGCAGAATATGCAAAAGCCGTGCCGAATCCCTAGGCTCAACGGGATAATCGGCAATTAATTCATTCGGTAAATCAAATTTAAAAATTTCCGTTTTCATTCTTTTTGTTCCACCGATGATTCTGATTTATTTTCCTGCGTATGAAGGGTAAAATCCTTGGGGATTCGGCCTTCGGCTTTTAATTGATCAATTAAAGAGGGCTCATCCTTAAACCGCTGCCCCCATGTGTCAATAAAGTTAATTAATGTCCGATTTAAAGCGTCTTTATCTTTCCGTCTTTCGGCCAATTTCTTGATAAAAGTTCTGCGGTATTGCGGGCACGGTGAATTTTTGGAATAAACCACAAACAATTCCTGCCCCATAATGGGTGTTCCAATATATGCAAGATGCCGATTAATTTTAAAACGACGGGCTTCGGCCTCTGAGGCATAAGGGCTGGAAAGTAAATAATCAACCTCACCGGTAATCAGCTTAGTAAAGGCTTCTTTGGAATTAGGAACTTCCTCTATCTCCAAATCAGGAGGCAGAGTCAACCGAACATAGGGATAAAATTGTTCATCCTGACGAACGGCTCCTTTTAATCCTTTTAAATCATCAAAACTATTAACTGCACGAGCTTTATTTTTCAAAAATACTGCCGTAATCACATTCGGAATATATGCCGGCATTAAATAAGAGTGTCCGTTTTCCCGAATTTTGGGATCATAATAAAGACCGACATACAAATCAACCTTTCCGTTTTCAAAGGCTTCACGTGCTGCCTGATCGGATTTAAATCCAACGGTTGTCAGCAAAATTTTTTCTTCTTGGGCGATTTGTTTCATTAAATCAATTCCAAAACCATTGGCAACCATAAATCCATTGGTCCCCCATTCCCGCCACCCATAGGGCGGATTCGTCGTAAAAGTCGTAATTTTCAAGGCCTCATTCGTTTCACCACATCCCTGCCATCCCTTTACCTTTGGGACAATAACCTCAGATGATTGCTCACCGATATATCTTTGCGCCGATGCTAAGGTGACCGATAATAAAACCACGGCAAAAATTAATCCACACAATTTATTCATGTTTCTTCTCCTTTTGAAACGAAATAATGCGTTTAGCAGGGAATGTTATGATAATTTTCGTGCCCTTATTGACTTTGCTTTCCAAAGAAACTGTCCCTTGTTGTAGTTCTACCAACCGCTTAATCAAAACAAGGCCAAGACCTGTCCCCTTATGCTTACGCGTCATCACATTTTCAACCTGGCTAAACGGTTGGAAAAGCATATTGAGTTTATCTTTTGGAATACCGATACCATTATCTTGGACGCAAATTCGGACATCGCCCGATGCCAACCGCCGAATATCCAAATGAATAGAGCCACCATCTTGTGTGAACTTAATCGCATTTGAAAGCATATTTAATAAGATTTGTTTAAATGATCGTTCATCTAAACGCAGCCTTAATGTCTTTGGTCTTAGGCTCAAAGAAATTTGTCGTTGATCTCCACCGGGATAATGCTTAGCGACCTCAATAACACTCGCTAAGAATGGAGCCAATTCAATATCTGAATCATGTAATTTGGGATGTCCCCCTTCCAAACTGGATAAATCCAAAATATCGTTAATTAAAGAAAGCAGGTATTGACCACTGGAATAAATATAATTCATATATTCTTTATATTGTGGAGGCAATGGGCCAAAGGTTTCTGTTGTCATAACCTCAGAAAAACCTAAAATCGCATTTAGGGGAGTTCGCAATTCATGACTCATATTCGCGATAAACTCGGACTTAGATCGATTCGCATTTTCGGCAGCCAAACGTGCTTCCTGCAATGTAATAGCCTGTTTTTGAAGCAATTCTTTACTCTCTTCCAATTCACGGATTTGAAAGCGCAACCTTTCTTCGTATTGGTGGATTGCCTGTTGCGACCGACGACGCAACCGAATAATTCCTATATTTTCACAAATTTCAGAAATCAGTTGTTGAAGTCTGAAAATCAAATTGTCTGAGAAAAATCCAACTTTATGCCCGTAAAGACTGATGACCCCTTCAACTTTACCTTCTATAATAATCGGAAAAGCATAGGTTGATAAAACCGTTCGCTTCCCATTCCGACGAAACGATTCGCGGTAATAAGGGATATTATGAATATCCTGAAATCCGATAGGCTTTTGCTTAATAAAGGCCTGAACGACAGCAATGTTTTGTAATTTTTTGTCTTCCAAATCAATATCATGTTTAACATCTGGAAAATCTTGATCATCACCGACCACAAAATCCATTTTCAAATGGCGATCGTGGTAAGTCAGGAAAAAAGCCGTTTTTAATCCGTAGATACCGATAATTTCATTCAATATCTGATGAAACAATTCATATTCATCATCATTGTCCTTAAAATTATGCAAAAGCGTCAACGCCCGAAATACCGTTTGATAATATTTTTCAAGCTCTATATTCCATGCCTCGGCGGAAAAATCTTGAAATAGCCAAACAATCCCTTCTAAGGGATGTTTTTCCTTTAACGAAAAAGTTGTTATTTGATAAAGCGACTTTTCCCCGTCCTGTTTGGTTAATAGAACCTGCAACGAACAATTTTTGCGTTTTTCCAATGCCTGATGACTTTTATCAATAATCGCACTGATTTGTTCGGGAGCCGAAAATAAAGATGTTATTCTTTGTCCAATTGACTTTTGTGGCTTAACCGATAATAGCGGTGCCATCGCCGCATTGCAACTTTGAACAATTCCATCACGCGTAATTAGCATACCGGCCGGAGCTTGATTCATCACAGAGTAATATCCGGAAATTTCCATCAAAAGTGCTTCGTTTTCATGACGCAATTCATGAGTTGTTTTTTCCAATAAAATTTCAATATCGCGCTTCCGAAAAAATCCCAATAGCCGAAATAGACATACAAGGAGAAGAGCAAAAATAAGAATTGTAGCATATAAAAACAAGGCATGTGAATATGATTCGCAGATTAAATATGCCTTGGGATTATCGCGTCCCAATAACCGCATGGCCGTTTCATAAGCCACAAATTCCGAAACACAAAATGACAGCGTATATATCAAAACCGCTACAAATAAATTCTTATACTTTTTCAGATAGAAAACAGTTGTACGAAATTTCATATTTTCCCCTTTCTAAAAAGGTATCATAAACCAAAAAAAATAAAAATAACAGAAAAAAATCGCTTTCGGGTTGATTTTTACTAAAATTTCGTGTATAAAGAGGGGTATCTGTATGGCGTGTTTAAACAAGGCCCAAACAGATTGCGAGTCGTGAATATGGGAAGATGGCAGAGTGCGTGATAAGCGGCAGACTCGCCATTGAACCGAAGGTGAAAGAATGCGAGCGCGACCTTAACAGCGCGAGCAGACAACATCTGTTGAAATTGCCTTTGCAATTTCGGATAACAGATTGCGAGTCGTGAATATGGGAAGATGGCAGAGTGGTCGAATGCGGCAGACTCGAAATCTGTTATAGGGCTTGTCTCTATCTGGGGTTCGAATCCCCATCTTCCCGCCAAAAAAAGAACAAGTCACTACGAAAAGCAACTTTTTTTATTTGTTTTCAGTAATTTAATCTGGATATATTGGAACTAAAATAAAAAGTGCATACTTTGTCCAACAATCGAGCTGATAACGCAATAAGCACTTGATTTTATAAAGAAAAAATCGCCATGAAAGGCGATTTTTAATATTTATCAGTCCTTTAAGACAACTCACTTGTTATGTGGAAATAAGGAGTACGCCTTAACTAATTTGAATTTCGTTTAATTTCTTTTGCACCTGCTGTAGGTCTTCCCAAGCCTGTTTTTTCTGCGCCGGCAATTTAATAAGAGTTGCAGGGGCAATACTGACCCGAACGGGGATCCCCTGGTAATCATGCCAAGAACCACGCGCTTTGGATAACGCTGTTATTCCCAATACAGCCCCCGACACATTTGCGCCAAACAACAGGATAATTTTAGGTCTTAATAATGCGATTTCTTTTTCCCAAAAAGGACGACATAGGGCAAGTTCAACATCACTTGGTTTTCTGTTTCCCGGGGGACGCCATGGGATAAGCGATGACACATAGGCATTTTGATTTAAATTAAGTCCAATTGCCAAAAGCATTTTATCTAACAATACACCGGCCGGTCCTGCCATCAAGATACCTTCCCGTTCATCGGCTGTATCGGGAGCCTCTACATAGCATAAAACATCGGGATTTTTTACACCACGTCCATTTAAAGTATGGGCCGCCGTTTTTTTAAGGGCACATCCATCAAAATCATTACGACATTGATAAAGAGATTCTAGTGTATCAGCCCTAGCCGCTATACTTTGAGACACTTCCGATGCGATATCAGATACGCCAGATGTCGGATGCTGGTCGGGTTTTGACACAACCTTCAATGTCCGAGTTTTCAACCGGTTAATCGGGCTTTCGGATATGGTTTCTGTAATTCCAGATAAAATATACCACTTTAATTTTTGCGTTTCATTCATTTTTTACTTTCCAAATCATTTGAACTATGATACCATAAACGAACACAAAAAGGAAGAAAAAATGAAAAAAAAGAAAAGATACACATTTTTATGGTTTGTTTTAAATTGTGCCTGCTGGGGAATAGCGGGAGTTCTAGGCTATGACTTAATATACCGGATGCAACAGGAGCCACACATTACATACATTGCCCCAGAAATTCCTCTAGAACATACAAAATATGGGGATTATTTGGTGGGATTGATGGCTAAGGAAAACCACGACTATGCCAAAATGACTTTAGCATTTGAAAGTGCCCTAAGCAACGATCCGGACAATATTAAATTGAAAAAAAATGTGTATTTGTTAAAGGCTATTCGTGGGGATATTGATGCAGTTCTACCCCTTGCCAAAGATTTAAATACCCTGCGCCAGGCGGAATTATTAACAGACTATGTCTTAATTGCCGAAGCCTTTCATAACAAATCATATGATACGGCAACACATCTATTATCCGATAAACCTGCGTATGGGGCGGATCGGATTTTAAAGCCGGCCTTAAACGCATGGATTGCTGTGGGTCAAAATGATAGGGTTAAGGCCGAAAAATTCTTAGCCGAATTA
>JAXFZX010000009.1:0-17291 GCA_034184445.1 Pseudomonadota bacterium
AATTAAGGGTAGAGGAACCCTCTGCCTGAAACTAAAAAAAAGAAAGGAAAATAAAATGAATAAATATTTAAAATATGCCCTGATGTCATTGGCGGTAGCAATGGTGTTTGTGGTTGGTCCTGCAATGGCTCAGGCGGCAGCCCCTGCTGCTGGTGGTGCTGCAGGCGGTAACGTGTTTTCAACCATCTTGGCGCGTATGTTGATGACATTCCGGAATGCCCGTTCTGTGATCTTTGTGGTCGGCGGTTTCGGGTTAATCGGTTTGGGCTTTGCGGCTATTTTCGGTAAAGTGAACTGGAAATGGTTGGCGGCTTTGGCATGCGGTTTGGCCATTGTGGCCGTCGCCGGTCAGGTCATTGACTATGTGACACGTCAGGATGTAGCTTCTACATCAACCGATGTTGTTGGTTCGGCCTATGGTGATACATTGTCTGGAGCCCAAGGGTACTCAGCTGGTGGACAGGATCAGGGTTTACAAGGCGATTTAGCAAACTTCTAGACCTGATACCTAAGTTACCCAAAGAACACCCCGCGTTATGCGGGGTGTTTTTATTCCCAGTAAATGATCAAAAAATTCCATATCGTCTGGCATTTCCCAAAAAAAGATTGATTTTTGTTTTTTTTTGGGTTCTAATATAATTGTTCATGTGTTTAGGAGGTTATTATGGTTCGTCATCACGAAGAACAATCCGTTCCGGTTCAGGAACTTGAAACCCAGACCGGCGTATCTATTCAACGTTTCGGCCGGCCGATTTTAGTATTTTTTTTATCGGTTGTTTGTGTCCTTATCGGATTTTTGATATATAATTTATCCGCACCGACCAATCAATTTAGGGATTCCTCACAAAAACAAACGGTCAATGTCCCCCCAAAAAAAAATGTTCGGGGCACCAGTGTTGTTTTTCAAAAATCATCCACCCCCCCTTTAAAACAAAAGTCCGTGGCCACAGAGTCCACCCCCACGGTCCCGATGGTGCACCAGATATCCGTTCCACCCATATCGCCGCCGGAAACCGTTCAGGCCACGATGCCCCCCAAGGTATCGCAACCCATGATAGAATCGGTTCCTCCCCTGACTTTGTCAGATGCCCTGTCCCTTAGGGATCATTTACAAAGAGGGGATTTGTGTCTGGCGGATTTAAAACAAATCATGAAAAAGAATCCCCCATTTCCATACGACAAAGACCGCTTAATTGAAAAATTGATGCCGGTATGCACGGCGCGATCTGTATTTCAGGACATGGAAAATACATTTTATGAAAATCGGGGAAAAGCCCTGATGGCTTATTATCGGATGAACAATCCGGTGTGGTTGGCCTACATCAAAACCGTGGGGACCCGTTTAGTGGATATTCGTCAATTAAATCCATCGCAATCGGGACCTAGGGACATTATATCCCTGGCACAAAACCAATTAAGGACAAAAAATGTGGCGGCTACCATCCAACAGATTCAAAAATTGCCTCTTCCTATTCGGGATGCCTTTAATGCCTTTGTGGAAATGGCAAAAACCTATATGGATGCCCAAAAAGAGGTGGAAAGTTTAATCCTATCATTTGATCGGAAAGGAATATAGCATGATCAGATTTATTTTTATCCTAATCAGTGTTTTTATCGTTGGCTTTTTTATTGTCAAGGATACATGGATGGTGACTGTCCAAGGTTTTGGTTATGAATTAAAGGCTTCCATATTGGTTTTTGTTGTCGGGGCATGCTTGGTTTTATACCTATTGCACTTGCTTAAAAAACCATTTGGTTGGTGGGAACGGTGCCACAGATGGCTAGAAAAAAGAAATCAGAATCAAAAAGAAGCATATTTATTATTGGCCTTAAAAACAATGCTGGATAAAAATACGGTTGCCACACAACAAATCATTAAACAAAAAAACAAATTTTTCCCTAAAAAATCGGATGAAAATTATGTTATAGAGGCCCTATTTGACCCGAACACCCATGTTTTTGAACACTTACTGCACCGGGAAAGCACGGAACTAGCGGGGATTCGTGGATTACTTCACTATGCAAAAGCAGAAGGGAATTTAACTGAGGCAACAAGGCTTTTAAATAAAGCTACTGAAAAATATCCCAATGAACCATGGATCTACCATGAATTATGGAAGGTCCAAATCCTACAAAATGATTGGCATGAGGCCTTGAATACATTGGAAAAATTAAAAAAAGACAATCAAGTCAATAAACCTGAATACATAAGGTATAAGGCCCTTTTATTGCTAAAATTAGGACGCATTAAAGATGCCCATAAGTTGTGCCCCACAGATCAGGCCATAATATTAGCCTATGCCCGGACAGAACCAGATAAAGCCGAAAAATTAATCCGAAATTTATGGGCTCTCGCCCCGTGCCAAGAGGCTTTTGATATCTATTGGCAGGCTCTATCGGCTTATAAACCAGATAAACAATCCAAAGCCGTTGACAAACTTGTGCGGGAAAACCCCAAGCATAAATTATCATTGCTTGTGTTGGCACAAACCGCTATACATCAAAAATCTTGGCCGATGGCAAAGGATTATTTGACGGACTATTTATCCCTGTATCCGTTGACGGCTCAGGTAGCTAAAATGATGGCTGATGTGGAACAAAAGGGTTGGAATCATACCGATGAAGCCCAAAAGTGGCGTTTAAAGGCCCTAGATGCCCCTGCCGAATTGGGATGGGAATGTGCCGTCTGTGGACATCAAACAGAATCATGGGCTTTGGTATGTCCGGTCTGTCATGCATTTGCCGAAATGGTCGGAGAATAAAGGAAGTATGCCAATGATCCCAAACGAAGTGCCTCTTATTTTTCAAAGAAAGAAAAGCACGAAAACCGATGCTGAACTCTTATCGGATAAAGCATCACAGGTTCTGGCTGAATTAAGTCAGGATTACATATTACAGGTCAAAAAAGATATCATGGTCATGCATGATTTGTTAAATCGGGCGGAAACTGTTTCCCCTCAAAAAAGAGGAGAATTGATACAAAACGATTTCTTTCTTAAAATGCATGATTTAAAAGGACAAGGATCTACTTTCGGGTATCCCCTTTTAACGGAAATCGGAGCAGCTGTATGTGATTTATTAAGGCATAAGAAAGGCTTTTCAGGTCTAGACATTACCCTTTTAAAAAGATATGTTAATGATGCGGATCGTGTGATACAGGAAAATTTGACGGGTGATGGTGGACCAAAAGGGGCAGAAATCAGAAACCGTTTAAAAGAGGATAATCATGTCTGATACGCCGGCAATTTTAGTGATTGACGATGATACGCGTCTGAGACGGCTGTTAAAAAAATACTTAACCGAAAATGGATTTCGTGTTTTTGAATCTTCTTCAGCGGATGATGCCCGGCCACTCATCCAAATGATTCAATTTGACGGCATTATCATGGATGCCATGATGCCTGGCACAAACGGCCATGATATGGTTCGGGAATTAAGGAAAAATCACAACAAGACCCCTATTTTAATGTTGACCGCCATGGGAGATGTTGAACATCGTATCTCGGGGTTGGAAGCCGGTGCTGATGATTATTTGCCTAAGCCCTTTGAACCACGAGAATTGATACTGCGGCTTAATAATATGTTGCGACGCACAACATTGTCTTCCAAAGGGATTAAGGTCTTTTTTGGGGATTGTTCTTTTGACACACAAAGCGGCCTATTAACACGTTCCAATGAACCAATTGCCTTAACCGGATTGGAAACCGATGTGTTGCGCTTTTTAGCCGAACGTGCCGGTCAAACTGTATCCCGACAAGATTTAATGCCTCTTTTAAAAACAGATAACGACAGGACAATAGATGTCCAAATGACGCGCCTTCGGAAAAAGATTGAACCTGAGGGGCTATCGCCTGTCTGTATCCAAACCGTTCGGGGACAGGGCTATCGCCTGATTACAAAATGAAGATATTCTACCCGATGATAAATATACTAAAATCGTTATCGGATTGGGGACAATACGGTATCAAGGTTTGTAAGCATTTTCTGATGCCCGAGGGGTTATTACATCGTTTTATCCTAATTATTTTATTGCCACTATTGCTATTGCAAGTTCTTGTTTTGTTGTTCTTTTTTAATCGCCATTGGGATACGGTCAGTCATCGGTTATCACGTGATGTTGTCGGTGAAATTGGGGCTATTGCAACGCTTATTCAAAATCAAAGTTTAGACGAAGAAGATTTAGATACTGTTATTCAGGCGTTGAATAAGCGAATGCTGATTAACCTTTATTTTGAAAAAAATGTGCGCTTAATACCTTCTTTAAAATCCACAGAAACCGGAACAATGAAAACATTGATTTATGAATTACAGGAACTGGGATATCCCTTTACCATTCATGAAACAGATCGTCAAGAAGCCGCTGTATCTATTCAACTAAATACGGGGGTTTTGCATGGTTTGATTTCTAAAAAAAGGTTTTTCAGTTCCACCGTCTATGTCTTTTTAGTTTGGATCTTCGGATTTTCCGTTATACTATTTTGGATTGCGTTTTTATTTATGAAAAATCAAATTCGTTCAATTGAACGATTGTCGCAGGCAGCAGAATCTTTTGGACGCGGCCAAACGGTTAATTCTTTTAAGCCTTCCGGTGCGCAAGAGGTTAAACAGGCTGGTCAATCCTTTATTCAAATGCGCAACAGAATACAACGTTATTTGTCCGAGCGAACAGGAATGCTTTCGGGGGTTTCCCATGATTTAAGGACACCTTTAACGCGTATGAAATTGCAGTTGTCTATGCTTCCGCCTTCCGAAGCCGTAGCGGATTTAAAACAAGATGTATCTGAAATGGAGCATATGTTAGAAGCCTATCTTTCCTTTGCTCGCGGTGAGGGTAAAGAACCATCAGAAAAAATATCATTAAATCAACTATTAAACGAATTGATTGAAAAGTTGAGAAAAAACGGTCAGAAAATTGACTTTCATCAAGAATGTGAGGTATCATGCATCTGTCGGCCGAATGAATTGGTGCGGGCTATTACAAATATTTTAACAAATGCAGGTCGGTATGCCCACCAATCCCGATTAAGTTTAGGCATTTATCGACAAATGGCGCGGTTGATCTTAGATGATGATGGTCCGGGAATCCCACCCCAAAAGCGCACTGAGGTGTTTCGGGCTTTTTATCGGATAGAGGAATCCCGAAATGCCAAAACGGGTGGGGTTGGCTTGGGTTTAACCATCACGCGAGATATTGTTTTATCTCATGGGGGGGATATTACCTTGGATGACAGTCCCATGGGGGGATTACGCGTAATTATCCGTCTTCCCTTGGGAATTAAGGAAAAATAGTTTTCTCTGACCAATATATAATACAAAATTTGCTTTTTACTGATTTTATGATATACTGTATTTAGGAGGACTTGGTTATGAGTTATACAATGCCTAAATCATCTGCAACATCACAATTGTTGAAATACTTTCTGATTCTGTCGGCTTTGGCTTATGGGATAAAAAATAAGGAAAAATTATACCATGGGATAAGTAGTTTTTTATCCCAAAACCAACTGATTCAAGATGTGACAGAAGGCACTAAAATGATTCAAGATGCTCTGCGACCCAGTTCAGAATCCCAAAAAGCGCAAATAGAGTCCTTTCATAGGCATCGATCCAAAAATAAAAACGACTATCAAGCAATGGGTATTCATCCGGATCCCAAATGTCTGACCCGCGATGATCCCGAATGGAAAGAAATCGTAGAATGGACCCAAAAATTGAAACGCGGGGAAATCAGATAAAAAGTTATTCTATCCGATGTACACGAGGAAGAAAGCAATGATGCCGGCAATTCCTAACGCCGGACCATAAGGACCTTGTCTATGTCCATTAAGGGATGCCGGTATGGCAAATAAAAAGAACGAAAGTATCAATGCAAAATTGAGCCCAGATGCCCCTAACCAAGCCCCTAACGCCGCCATCATTTTAACATCTCCCGATCCGATCTCAGATTGTCGCGACCTCCTCATTATCATAACGGCCACAACAGCGACCAGATAACCGAATATTGCGCCGATAACACTATCTACGGGGGTTAATTCCGGCACACATGCCGCCATACCGAAACCCGCAATCAATAATGGTATAGTAAAAAAATCAGGCAATAAACAATATCGTCTATCAACTTGGATACAAAACCCAACCAGCGTTATGAATAGAATCGCCCACATATCTACCCCCTGAGGTAATAAAAATGTGGCGCACAGCGCAATTATGGTTAATCCCATTCCCCACAGAAGGGAACCCCAGCATAGATGCATCCATTTTTGATATAACAACCGTGAACGGGCGACATCATTCACCTTTGGGAAGTGAGGAAAATGCCATAATTTTAGGACAATATGCCCCGGATCGGCCGGTAGAATTTTACCGAACCTCCTAGCAATAACCGGTGTTAATGTCCCTAACAAAAAAGCAATCACTATGGATGCAACCATTCTGACTCCTGTCAATCCAACTTATAAAGAAAAAAGAGGGGCAAATCAAGATTTTTCTTTATTTTTGGATAAAAAAAACATATAATAAGTCAGTAAAGAACAAAAGGAGAAAAAAATGATACGTGAACAAATTAAATCTAAATTGATTGAATCTATGAAAAACAAAGACGAAAAAACAACCGCAACTTTACGCTTAATCAATGCGGCGATTAAGGATAAAGATATTGATGCCAGATCCAAAGGAAATATGAACGGCATTGATGACGCGGGAGTTCTGAGCTTACTGCAAACGATGATTAAACAGCGTCGCGAAAGTATTGATATGTATCAAAAAGGGGGACGAACCGATTTGGTTGCCGCAGAGCAGGCCGAAATTGATGTTATTCAATCTTTTTTGCCTAAACAAATGTCCGATGATGAAATTAAATCCGCCATTCAAGGTCTGATCGCCGAAACAGGTGCCTCTTCTATAAAAGACATGGGGAAAGTCATGGGGGCATTAAAGGCCAAATATGCCGGTCAAATGGATATGGGAAAGGCATCTGGTTTAATTAAAGCCGCTTTGGGATAAGATGTTTTTACCGCCCTCATTTTTAGATCAGTTACGGGATAAAATTCCCCTATCAACCTTGATCGGGAAAAAAGTAAAATTAACCAGACGAGGACATGAATATACAGGGTTGTGCCCATTTCATCGGGAAAAGACGGCTTCTTTTACCATCAATGATGATAAAGGTTTTTACCATTGCTTCGGATGTGGGGCTCATGGGGATATTTTTACCTACTTGGTGGAGGCCGAAAAGATGCCGTTTATGGAGGCCGTAGAACATTTGGCCGGCATGGTCGGTGTCAAAATGCCAAATCCGACACCCGAACAAAAAAAACAAGAATCAGAATGGACAACCCTAACCGCCATTATGGAGGAGGCTTGTCGTTTTTTCCAAGCACAATTGTTTGGATTGGGTGGTCAGAGGGCAAAAAATTATCTGATGAAACGAGGAATTTCCGGCACGGTGGCAAAGCAATTTCGCTTAGGCTATGCCCCAAGTGGATCAGCCTTGACACAACACTTGACCGCAAGGGGCTTTGATTTAAAACAATGCCAAAAATTGGGCCTTATCGTGCAGGGACAAAATCGGTTGCATGACTATTTTTATGACCGTGTCATGTTTCCCATCTTGGATCGCAAAAAGCGGGTTATCGGCTTTGGGGGACGTATGATGGAAAAAGGTGAACCTAAATACCTGAATTCACCGGAAACGGCTCTTTTTCACAAAGGCGAGCAACTTTATGCCCTTCCCCACGCGATTAACACAATTCGGCAGGAAAACCGTGCTATTTTGGTTGAAGGATATATGGATGTAATTGCTTTGCATTCGGCCGGATTTACAGGGGCAGTTGCCCCTCTGGGAACAGCATTAACCGAAAATCAAATTAAAATTTTATGGCAATCATGTGATGAACCTTTGATTTGCTTTGATGGCGATGGGGCGGGGCGTAAAGCCTCTTTGCGCGCATTATATCGGGCATTACCCATCTTAACGGCAGGCAAATCATTGCGTTTTGTGATGTTGCCGGATCCTTTTGATCCTGATGATATGATTCGCAAGAAATCTCCGGATGCGTTCCGTCAGGTTTTGTCTGAATCACAAACTTTGGCGGATATGTTGTGGAATGATTTACGGGCGACCTATGCTGTGGATACACCGGAAAGGCAGGCCTTATTTGAAAAAAAAGTTAAAGAAACTTTGGATAAAATTCAAGATTTAGGCGTTAAAACTTACTATCAAAACGATTTTAAAAATAGAATTTGGCGTCTTTTCCATGCACGACACAAGAAAGTAAGGGGGCATTCTCAACCCATTCATACTCCCATTGTTGGGGCTCAAGATTTTCGGATGATGTTGGCTTATATTATTTCTTATCCCGAAATTGGGGAAACTTTTCTGGACGATTTAATGGATATATCTGTATCAGATCAAAGCATTAAATCAAAAATCAATCAGGTATCCGAGATTTTGATGAATAATGCCGATATTACTGCTGATTCTTTAAAACAAGATTTGGGCGTAGAGACCCTTAGCGATTTAAAATCAGAATTGGAAATGATTTCTAATTCCAAGCGGACAGATGATGAGGTGCGCTATATCTTGGCGCAAATGATAACGGAATCTAAACGCAAGATCTTAGAGGCTGAAATTCGTGAAAAAACAGAAAATTATTTTCAAAACCCATCACCGACAGTTTGGGAAGATATTAAAAATTTAAAAAATGAGATTGAAAATTTATGTAATCATGAATAATCTCTGAAAAAAGCCATTAATTCTTCGTCACCTTATTCTTTAAAAAGTTGACAGATATTCCATCGTATGGTATAATAAAAGTATATGATGTTGGAGGGTTGTAAATGGCACAAGAGCCGGTTGATGAAAAACAACAAGCAGTTGCATTTGAACACCGATTAAGCCACATGCTGGATGATAATGTGGCGAAGTCATCATTCTGGAAAAGACTGAAACTTTTTTTCACAAAACCAAGTGACGCCCAAAAAATTAGTCAAAGAGCATTTGGTGGGGAATTTTTTTCTTTGGCACTACGAACGATATCTCCCTTGGCTGCCTTACATAAGACAGCCCTATTGGGAACTTTTGGCTTATCACAAACATCTAGTGTGGTAAATAGCATAAATGAGGCTGCCAATTGGGATTCTCGCAACACGATTTATCTAAATACCTTTAATTCATTGGCAAATGAAATTACGCAAACATTACCCGAAGTAGAGTGGGAAATGAAATCCGGCAACTTAGGCAAGAACATAGATTATATTGCAAGTGCTATGCCGGAATATGTTCGCTCTCGATCGCAAAAATATTTAAGTGCATTGGGTGTTGCAGTGTCGGGTATTGCCTTAGGGGCATTAAGTCCTGGCTTATTAGCATTGGGAATACCGGCTTATTTTTTGGGAAAATACATATCCGATAGGCGGGCGCGCATTGATAAAATAATTTTTCCGCATAAATATAAGGCCAGAATGGCTGTGAATGATGAACTGAGGAAAACGACCAAAAATCCGGGGCTCCATTTTGCCACCAATGATCGTAATAGCCAAAGCCAACGATTGGCCTTAGCCCAAAAGGATTTACAGGAAGTATCCCAATATCGTCAAGAAAAAAGAAAACCACTGATCTGGTTATCCGCTTTGGCAACAACGGCTTTGACAGGGGTTGCCTTGGCAACGGCATGGATATCACCGCTAGCGTTAATTGGTATTTACACGGCAACAAATGCCTTTTTGGGAAGTATTCAATCTTGGACAATGGCATCTCATAACCAAAAGGAAATTATTAACGATATGATGCGAAATTATAATGAAATAAAGCATCAGCCAGAACTAACCCTAAAAGCAGGAAAAGAAAAATTACCCGAAAATGCGGATACGATTGAAATTGATCGCATTCAATATCGGCGCCCTAAAACACGTGATTTTGAGGTTGGTCAACGTGAGGAAAAACCTGTCTTAGAATTTGATAAACGATTTTATTTTAAACCGGGGATTAATATCCTTGGTGGTGTATCAGGAGCGGGGAAAAGCACCCTTTATAAATTGATGCGCCACTTTGATGATTTAAGTGCAGGTAGCATCTCTGTCGGCAATATGGTTGGCTCTGATTTTGTTGGCAAAAAATTAACCGAATTATCATTAGAAGATGCTTGTAAATCAATCGGATATTCCTTTTCAAATCTCCCGAATTTAGAGGCTTTAACCGGCGTAGAATTAATAAAAAAATCAAATCCGAATCTAACGGATACGCAATTAACCCAGTTATCCCAAATGTTTGGAGATCTCCCTTTGTGGGAGGATAAAGGGCACACGCAAGAAAAGAAGTTATCTCGTATGTCTGACGGGGAACGAGATAGAACCTTTGTATTAAGTGCTTTGGTATCTCCCAGAAAAATTTTGGTTTTGGATGAACCGACCAAAGGGTTAGACCCCGAAAATGCGGAAAGAGTTTTAAAGCAAATCAACAATTTAGCTCGTGAAAAAACCATTATTTATACATCGCATAACCCAAATGAGTTATTCAGTTTAAATGTGTCAAATATCATTGATTTGGAACGCAAAACAGCAAAAGATGGGACTCCCTTACCCACGAATGTCAAAACAGATTGGTTTGAAAAAGGGAAAGAAGCCTATATTGCCCATTGTTTTAAACGCGAACCTGATCTCAGCGATGAAAAAATAGAGCAAACATCCCCAATAAGTGAAACAGAAAAAGATATCACAACCATTCTAGGTCAAGTGACTCCAGAGCCTCAGGCAGAACCGGGGCCGCACTTAAATAAGTATCTGCGCGATACACTTCGGTCTGAACACGCCGTCAATGTCATGCATCAGCATGAAATCATTAGAAAAGGGGCTTTTTCCGGAAAAAGGTCTATGATCCAAAAAATGTTGGATTTAGGCACCCTTGGGAGCATCAGGCGCAGGACTAATCCCCAAAAACACAAACGAATATACCATGCGCTTCATGGCTCTGACCGATAATTTTTATCTGATACGCCCGTGTAATTGCCGATAATCGTTAATAACCGTTATATGCGCCCGATTGGCAATTGGTATCGGTTGTTTAGGCGCATCAGATTCGTGCTGTATCAAAAATGTTATGATGGCCAGTGTTTGAAATGTTTCTTTTATTTTCTTTAATTCTTCTGCGCACTCATGGGCTGATTTTTCCACAATTTGCCATTGACGATTCATGACCTGTGGGGATTGAAAATAAATAATGTTTCCTACTCCGGCGGACAAAGCTGCCATAGCATCTTTTTCCCGATCACCGATGGCAAATGAAGCAAGCATATCTTGATTAGAAAGCCCGTATTTTTCTTTGGCTAATAAAAACATGCCGGCCGAAGGTTTGCGATATGGCGAATCTGGATCCGTGGAATAAAAAATATCGGTTAATGGTACACCTTCGGCCTGAAATTTATCCCACATAGATTGATGTAGCAATTGCATGTCACGCTCAGTATAATTACCCCATCCGATGCCTGTTTGATTGGTAATAACAACGATTTTATATCCCTTTTCGGTAGCAACCCGACAGACATCAAAAATCCCCGGCATATAATGAAAATGTCTTGGATCGGATACATAACCGTCAGGACCGGAAATGTTAATTGTACCATCCCTGTCTAAAAATAAGATTTTATTGGCCACTTTTTTCTCCTCCCTCTGGCAATCCTCTATCAATATAGCCCATTTCTGTTATTTTGTCAATATTTTTACGCAAAATATCCCCGCTGATTGAGCGGGGATATTCGTATTATATCTATTTAACGCAATTTGATATGCACTTCGCGTAATTGTTTTTCCGTCACGGGAGACGGTGCATTCATCAATAAATCGCGTGCTTGTTGGTTGAATGGGAACGCAATGACCTCACGAATAAATTCTTCGTTTTCAAGCATCATCACAATTCGGTCAAAACCAAAGGCTGCGCCACCGTGCGGAGGTGCCCCGTACTTAAACGCATTTAAAAGGCCACCAAATTTTTGTTCCACGACTTCGGGGCCATAGCCCGCAATTTCAAAGGCCTTAAACATCACATCCGGCCTGTGGTTTCTGATGGCACCCGACAGCATTTCATAGCCATTTCCCACCATATCAAATTGATAGGCTTTAATAGTTAAGGGATCTTGGCTCATCAATGCCTCTAATTCGCCTTGTGGCATAGAGAAAGGGTTATGACTGAACGCCGGTTTTCCGGTATCGGGATCCTTTTCATAGAACGGAAAATCCACAACCCAACAGAATCGATAAGCATTCTTTTCAAATAAATCCAATTCTTTTCCCAATAAATTCCGAACGCGTCCCGCAAAAGCGACCGGTAAATCCCCTTTACCGCAGATAAAAAAGACGCTGTCGCCTTGCTCGGCACCGGTTAAAGCGACCAATTTTTGCAACCGTGCTTCATCCAATTTTTTGGCAATGGGACCTTTGGCGCCTTCGGGTGCGAATGTCACATAACCAAGGCCACCCATGTTGTTTTCCACCGCAAAAGCGTTCATCTTATCAAACCAACTACGCGGTTTGTCTATTGTTTTCGGTGTTTTGATGGCACGCACAAATCCGCCGTCAAGGACGGTATTGGCAAAGATACCGAAATCGGATCCAGCAAATACTTCGGATACATCTACGATTTTAAGCGGATTTCTTAAATCCGGCTTATCCGTCCCGTAGGTCAGTAAAGATTCTGCATACGGAATACGGGGAAATGGAGCCACCGTTGCATTGGCCGTTGGTGCAAATTCTTTAAAAATCGCGGAAATTAACTTTTCACCCACCGCAATAATGTCATCTTGATTGACAAAAGACATTTCCCAATCAATTTGATAAAATTCACCGGGGGAACGATCGGCACGACTGTCTTCATCCCGAAAACAAGGCGCCAGTTGAAAATAACGATCAAATCCGGCAACCATCAATAATTGCTTAAATTGTTGTGGTGATTGAGGAAGGGCATAAAATTCACCTTTATGCACACGGCTTGGCACCAGATAATCCCGCGCTCCTTCCGGACTTGAAGAAGTCAAAATCGGGGTTTGAAATTCCGTAAAGCCCATATCCCACATCTGATCCCGCACAAATTTATTAAGGCGATTACGCATTAAAATGTTGGCATGTGGTTTTTGACGGCGCAAGTCCAAAAAGCGATAGGTCAGCCGTTGTTCTTCGCTCAACTCCGATGTCTCCGAGGTAATGGAAAACGGAAGCACTTGGGCGTCACCCAAAATTTCCACTGTGGATACGCCGACTTCTATTTCGCCAGTCGGCATTTTGGGGTTAATTGTCGTTGCGTCACGCAGTAACACTTTTCCTTCCACGCGAATCACGGTTTCCAGACGTGCTTTTTCCAAAACATGAAAGCATGGAGCGTTTATATCAACCACACATTGGGTTATTCCATCATTGTCACGCAAGTCCACAAAAAGCAAATTTCCATGATCGCGTTTGGTTTGAATCCAACCGGATAAAATAACGGATTGTCCGGCATCACTTGCGCGTAATGCCCCACATAATTTTGTTCTGTATTGTTTCATTGTTTTTCCTTTTTTTTGTTAAGCGCAAGGGCGAATTTCGTCCGCTGTGCCACCTTGCTTTAGGGCCGTATGAGCCCCCTTAAACACGCTGTGACGGGCGTTCCCGAAGGGGTCTAATAAGTCCTTTTGACCGTTCTTCCCTTATGCTCCCCTGTGTCGGCAGGATCAATGCACGATATAGAGTATCATATTTTTTTTTATAAAGCAAGAAAAATCATTAGAAAAAGGAGAAAAAATATGAGCTTACAGCGACTACTTTTCTATTTGGCTCAATCAATAGACTATTGCTCCTCAAAAAAAATTTTATTGACTTTTTTATTGATTTATGCAATAGTTTTTTGAAAATTATCTGATATTATGGGTGTTAAAAATATGCCTTTGAACAAGAATAAAACCAATCAAATAGAGGTTCTATTTGCTGCAACACTTAACTATTTACCATTGGCTATTGTGACGACTTTATCTATTATTGATAAGCTAGAAGATTGCCAATTAAAGGTTCATTATCTTTGGACGGACACAGGGACAAAATTCAACATAAGACGACAAAGAAATGAGTTTGATTTAGCTAAACAATTTTTACGATTAAGGGGTGTAGATATCAAATTTTATGATGTTTCTAAAGAAATATCTCGTTTTAATGGCCAGAATATCGGATTTTGGGGAAAAGAAATTTCTTTAACACATTACATGTATCTTTTATCCCCAGAAATTATACCTTCTGATAAAGTCATATATTTAGATACGGATATGATTGTTAATTGTAATTTGAAAACTGTTTTTGAAATAGATATGGGGAATCACTTAATTGGAATGGCCGCACCTTCGGGATTTGAACGGATTAAAGATTCTCCAAATTCTGGCTTTATCGTGTTGAATTTAGATTTGATGAGACGTGAAAAAACATTGGATAAAATCATTCCCTTTGGCGAAAATTTACCGCCTTCTCATCTGTGTGATCAGCATCTTTTATACAATTATTTTAAATTACACAATCCCGATAGACTTTTGTTATTAGATAAGAATTACAATGCTTTCCCGCACCAAGCAAAAGAGACACTAACCGAAATAAAAATTATTCATTTTGCTGGCCTACCCTATAAACCTTGGCAAAAATTTGATTTCAGTGTCCCTTTTTCAAATTTATGGTGGTATTATGCACGACAAACACCATACTATGAAGCATTTGTAAAAAACGCTTTTGAAAATGAAAAGAGGCACACATCAACAACTGCACTTACTTCCGAGCAGCAAAATGAATACAAGAATTTAATACAGCAGGGAAATGCTTTTCTAAAAAGCGGACAAATACAGGATGCTCTATCAATTTTCAACAAGGCATTAAAAATCTATCCTATGTCCATAGAAGCTCTAACCAATATTGGAAGAATACATCACAAGCTTATGCACGGTAAAGAAGCCATCTTGGCATATCGTCGTATATTAGAGCTTTTAGGAGAAAACACCCCCATATCCATACGCGGCTATTTATTGGATTTAGAAAAAGCATTTGTTTCATGGGATACTTTGCAATCAAGTCTTGATTTTTTCAAAAATGATGATACCCTATCTCAGGCAAAACTGCGTCCATTCCTACCATTATCACTTCCCCTGACAAACAGACAATTACAGATTGTTGAACAGTCGTATGTAAAAAGCAATAAGATTTTAGCCCCAAAACTGCATTTTTTTGATTTTTCTGATCGTAAAAAGGATCAAAACAAGTTAAAAATTGGCTTTCTATCGGCAGATTTTAGGACTCATCCCACCGGGGATTTATTAGGGGAATTTTTTGAACTAATTGATCGTAAGCAGTTTGATTTGTATTTATATGATGCCTTCCCAATTCCAAGTGACCCAATTCACACGCGTCTTTACGCAACAACCCCTTATACAAGAACCATTGATAAAATGAATGATAAGGATGCGGCAGAGTGTATTTTTAATGATAAAATTGATGTGTTGATTGATTTAAGTAGTCATACCGCTAAAAACAGATTGGGAATATTAACCTATCAACCTGCCGTTGCACAGGCAACCTATTCGGGATTCCCGGGAACATGTGGCGGTGTTCCGGGTTTAGATTACATGTTGGCTGATTCATATGTTATCCCTCCGGATCAAAAACAGTTTTTCTGTGAAAAAGTGAAATATTTAACCCCTTCGTATCGCGTTATAGACAGAAAACAAAAATTACCTACAGCCCCGTTATTACGTGAGCATTTGCATTTTGATAGAGACACAATTGTATTATGTTGTTTTAACAGCGCCCATAAATATACGCCTAACTACTTTGATTTATGGGCCCGTATCCTGAACAGAGTCCCCAAAGCAATCCTTTGGTTCTATCGCCAGAACGACTATGTAGAAAGCAATATATCCAACGAATTTAAAAAGCGTGATATTCCTTTAAACCGAATCGTTTTCACAGATATGTTGCCCCATGCCGAACATTTAGCACGTTATCAGGTTGCAGACCTTTTTTTAGACACCGAAGATTATAATGGACATACCACCGGTGCAGAGGCTTTATTCATGGGCTGCCCCATGATTACCTGTCCAGGAAATACTTTTGCCAGTCGGGTTGGGGGGTCTATGTTAACCGCATTAGAAATGGAAGAATTAATCGTCAAGAATACCAAAGAGTATGAAGAAAAAGTGGTTGAATTATGTAATACATCCGGGGCTTTGAAAAAATTGCGTGAAAAAATGGCAGAGAAAGTAAAAACAGCCCCTTTGCATGACATGGTCGCATTCACACGCTCTTTTGAAAAAAATTGTCGCGAAATGTTTGAAGAACGATTAGATATCATAAAAAAATAATACTATCCCTTATTTACGCGGACAAGGCATCTATTTTTTTGCATGTTCTAAATCTGATTTTATCAATGAATAAAATTCCGGAAAGCGCGAACGAATGTAATGGAAAATATAGGAAATAGCCTCTGGTTTCCAAGATTTATACTTTCCAAGGAGAATACTTCTTTTCAAAAAAGGGAAATGATGATATTCTATTAATTCTAGGGGGCAACTGATTGTCTGATTCACCTTCCTTCCCCTTGGACATGGATTTAGGGCAATTGGATTATAAGCGGCAATTTTATATCCCCGATCATGTAAATACTTTGCCAAGGGAACCTCGTATTTGTAGACAATATCCCTCTTTTTTGTTTCTTTTTTAACACGATTTAAGTAGGGCAATAAAGCATACTTAATCAATTTGGAATTTTTAAAATATAAAAAATAGGATTGTAGATGATATTGGATTTGAAACGAATCCGTCATGCCCCAAAAATCAACCTTTTTGGCATTCATTTTATAAAAAATATCCGATAACGGATAAAAAGGACCATATACACTATCATTACACAAGATTAACTCTGTGTTATCCGTTAATAAACGGTGGGCAAGTATATAGTTCAAGCCTCGCTTATAAGATCCAAAATCATATTCCCCATGTCTTTCAAATAAAGCATATAGGACAAGTTTTTCAATTTTATTCACTTCTTCTGGAAAAATCGGGCTATCCGAGATAAAAACAATATCCGTATTTGTTTTTTTTAACTCTTTTAGATACTTAATGACATAATCCGCTATGCGACCATCATTTGAATAAGATGCAAATACGGCGATTCTGTTAATTTTGTCCGGTATCGTAGGATTTGTATATTCATAGGGAACCGGTATATCCCACGCGCTAAGCGCCACAGTGTGTGTGGAGGAAGGGGGACTAAATAAGTATACAACATAACATATCAC
>JAXFZX010000010.1:0-2819 GCA_034184445.1 Pseudomonadota bacterium
ACACCGGTGGCCAAAAATGGACGGCGCATTCCGATGAAATATATGACACAGGTCAGTATTCGCCCACCAACCTTTGTCATTTTTTCCAGCAATCCTGATCAATTACCCAATTCCTATTTACGATATTTGTCTAACGGTATTCGGGAAAAATTTGGTTTAAATGGTGTGCCACTTAGGATTCATATGCGCAAGCGGGAAAATCCTTTTGCCCATAAATAAATATTAAAAAAGCCCCCTTGAAAAAGGGGGCTTGGGTATTATCTTTGCAAAACTTCCCGACGGATTTGAGCATCCGATTTTTCATTGTTATGCGGGTCATTTCTTGCCATGGTCATTTGCGCCCTAAATTGGTGAATATTTTGGACTTTTACCTTTTGTTCTTTTGCCCGCTTATCCCAATAGGCGGCATTATCTTGGGCATCTTGGGTTCCCAAAGCGTTGGCCACTTCTTGACTGTTTAACGCCAAATTTCCTTTTGAAAGGGCTTTAGTCGTTCCTTCCAATAATTTCTTACCTTCATCGGGTTTGACTTCGCGCATTAAAGTTGCAGAAAGCGCACCGGCACACAATCCCAAAAACTCCTTATTATCCTTTAATTTTTCCAATTTTTCACGACCTTCTTTTGTCCGAACATCAATACCGTTTTTAATGGCAAATTCGGCAACGGCCCCATATTTTTCAACCAATGTGTTTTTCAGGACATCATCAAAAGCCTTTGTTTTTTCTTCATACTCTTTTTTAATGCGTTTAGCTTCTTTTCTATGATGAATGGCCCAATTACTGATTGCATCAAAGATAAATGTTAATGCCGCAAAAGTCATATTCTGTCCGATTTCATCAGCAGTATTGCCAGACAAAGCTTCTTTCAACTTTTGATCCAATGTATCCCAAAAGCCTTTATCCACATCGGGATTCAAGAAACTTTTCTTTTTGGATTCAAATTCAGATGCCGAAACGATAGCGGATTTGACAATCGGTTGTTGCCCTGTTTGAGTCTGCGGCTGTGGCGGTTGAGGTGGCTGTGGTTGCGGAGCATTATTTTGCGGTTGCGGATTGGGTTGCGGAGCAGGACCATTGTTTCCCCGTGCATTCGGATCTGGTGGGACATTTGCTTCGTCTGCATGACCCGTGCTAGGATCAACTACCCGTCGCCCATCTTTCAAATCGGGAACCGGTTTGATTTCATCTTCCCGCAATACATGTTCACCAAAGACAGCTTCAGACTCTCGCCGCGCTTCTTCATTGTGTTTTCTGATTTCTTTTTCTGCATCAAATACTGCCATGAGGATACCCTCCTTTCAACACCTAAAGCTATTATAGCACGCCTTTCCGAATTTGTCAAATCAAGCCTTTAAATCCTTTAAGAAACGAGCCAATTTTTGATTTTCTTCCGTTGCTTTAGCAGGGGTTAAAATTTCCTTACCATTGGAATCTTTGGTTATAATCGGTGAAAAATATGCCGGATTAGTTGTTAAAACTTCCCACGCCATTTTAGGATCTTTTTTCATCATTTTGAAGTAGTTGCGAATTAAAGCCTTGGCATTTACGTGAAACTTTGCCCGTTCAATCGGTTCTGAAAAATTTAAGATTAAATCTTCTATTCCCCGTTCTTTAATCTTTAAGTCATATAAGATTTCTTTCAATTTATCGGCAATTTCTTCACCTTCATCTTTGAGATGTGCTTCTTCCACATCCAGCTTCAACTCCAAAAAGTCAAACAACAAATTTTGCCAAAAATCTTGTCCTTGATACGATTCTTTAACGATATTGATTTGTCGGCCATACGGAATATTCTTTAATCCATTAAGCCCCATTAAGTAAGCCGCAACCGCATCCATTTCCGCCAAAGCTTTATCAGTTGGGAATTCAGCCGAACCGATATTGTCGGGATTAATGGTTAAAGCCGGTGCAGCACTTAGCACTGCTTTTTGGGCGAAAAAACGTTGATACATTTGAAAAATTTTATCTGAAACAGGCATTACAAACTCCTTAAACCGATATTTAGCTTATACAATTATTTTTAAATAGTCCAGTCATTTTTTATTTTCACACCAGCATTAATGGAAATTCTTCAATTTCCTTATAATACTTACCCTCACCATTTTCGCGGGCAATACTTTGGTAGAGGATAAAAGAGGTTGCTTCAAAATCCTCCGAGTGAAACAGGTTATTTCGGCCGATATATTCAAAGACATCTGCCCGATTCGCACCAAACAGTTTTCCCAACGTCACATGAGGGACAAATTTAAACTTATCAGCCGTTCCCGCACCGGCTTTTTTAACGGCCGAATCAATTTTTTGTTGCAGTTCACGAATAGCCTTATCTTCATCAACCCCTGCCCAGATATGATGTGGAACACCTCCGCGTTCAAAATACCCGATTCCCTTTAATGAAAAGTGAAAGGCAGGGAATCGGATATAGCGCAATTCTTTTAGAACTTCCTCGGCGACCGATTCATCCAAATTGCCGATAAAGCGGAGTGTCAGGTGCATTTTATTGCCCGGTCGCCAAAGGGCCGAAGGAAGCCCCTTTTGTAAGGTTATCAGTTGTTTTTTTACCGAATCCGGTAAGTCAATACCGGCAAATAGTCTAATCATTAAAAAACTCCTTTGCATTTTAGATTATTTTAGTATATAATAATCAAAAAGAAAAGGAAAGAAAAAAATGTCAAAATTACAGGTTTTAGAGATCCCTCATCCTATTTTGCGCGAAACGGCCGCGCATGTAGAAGTTGTCACCCCCGAAATTGCCCAGTTATTGGATGATATGTTGGAAACGATGTATGCATCAAATGGGGTTGGGCTTGCTGGTAATCAGG
>JAXFZX010000011.1:0-4156 GCA_034184445.1 Pseudomonadota bacterium
CTTTTTGACGATCTTCCACTTTAACGGTTGTGTTTTCCATAGACAAAGAACGAAAAGACAAAATTTGTTGAATCATATTGTCTAATAAGGCGTTGTTATCAGCTGATAATTCTACACCGGTTTTAAATGCTGATTTTTTTTCTGTTTTATGCTCATTTCCGTTTCCATATAGGCGGACTTGACCGTTTTCCCCGATAATCAGATATAGTATTGCATTTTTAAGGGTTAAATCACTTGGTACATAGTTCAGACTTAAAATATGTTTTAAGCTATATGAAAACTCTACATCCGGTAATTCCAAAGCAGGTGTATTATCTTCTTTATTTAAAGTCATATTTTTGATGTCAATATGGAATAATCCTTTGTTTTCCAATGCTGCCCGCAATGTCATAGATTCGGCATTTAATTTTAATCCAGAATTTTTGGGCAAGATATATGTTTCTAAAGTCGGTAAAAATTCATTTATTTCAATCGGTTTTAAATATAATAATCCAAATCCCAGTCCACCGATAACCAAAATAAATGCCACAAAGATTTCAACTGCCTTAAATAAAATATGTAAAATGCGTTTTGCTATTTTCATGCCTTAACTCCTATTGATAATAAAAGAAAACTTAAACCGCCTGCAATAATCGGCACAACAATCCAGGATATTAAAATATGCCCCAAAACACGCAAACTCAATCCATGACCTTCCTTCGTCAGAGAAATACCGATAATTGCCCCAATTATAACATTTGACATTGGTACAGGAACCAATGGGAAAGTAGGTAAGTGACATAGGATTAAAAAATTTCTGAGACTTTCTAAAGAGAAAATAATCATACTAACCGCCGTTCCCAACATAACGATAAACCCTTCTGTCGGGGAAAGTGGAAATAATTTTTTTCCAATTGTTTCAATTACTTTTTTATCCGCCATCAAACATCCTATTCCGATTGAACCGCATACGCAAAGGGTGACTAAGGTAGGTGAAAAATCTTCAAAAACGGACAAAAATGGGCCTGTCAAGGTTCCGATATTATTCGCCCCCAAGGAATATGAGGCCATTATTCCCGCCGTTATCAGGCATATCCTTAATATCATATCCCGTTTAATAAGGGATATCGGTCTGCTGATTAGGATTTTTTTGACCCATTTCATTAAAACGAAACTAATGATGGTGGCAATAATGGGAGCCCATATCCATGCTCCAATTGTGTTTTTTACCAGATTCCAATTTGTGGGGGTATAATGATATATATTCCATCCGATCAGACTTCCGACAATTGTTTGCACAATGGATGCCGGAATACCCCAATGTGATAAGCACAGCATAACTAAAACCGCAGATATTAAGACAACTAAAATATCTATCGGTGTTTTTAGGTCGCTTATCGCCAACACACTAGACGTTGTTCCCGAACCGCTTAAAAACGCCCCGATTAAGATAAAAAGGGCAGCTAAAATCTCGGCTGTTCTATGGCGAACCATCCGTGTTCCAATAGCCGTTCCGAACAGGTTTGCCAGATTATTTTTTCCCAGCACCCATCCAACCAATAAAATACTGATGAAAGTAAAAATAATCATAGGACGTGTTTCACCATAAAGACAGACAGACTATCTGCCATATCTTCGGCCATATCTGAAATTTTTTCAATACTGTAAATAAATTCTTTTAATTGCAATTGTCTTGCAAGGGGTAGTTTTAAATCTTGAAAAACCGTTTTTTTTAGGTCCATTGCCTGTAAATCTACTTGATGCTCTAATAACGAGACATCTGTGATACCGGTTGTTTCGGCTTTTCCGGCAATAGCGTCTTTCACATGTTTCATCAATGCTCCGACACATTGAATATTTGTGACAATCATATGGGATAATTGTTTTTGAATTTCCTGGGGAATTTTAGGCTGTTCCACCGATATTAAAATAAGATCTGTTTCATATTTATTGATAATTTTATCACATCCCTCAATTAATGCCAAAATATCAGATCGCATATCCGGTAAAATTAAGTGCGCATATAGTTGATTTTCCACATCCCGTCTTAACGCATCATTTTCGGCTTCCAAAGAACTGACCTTATCTTTCAGGTGTAAAAATTTAGAGTTAATTCCGCTTTTAAAATAGCAATTAAGGGCTAATGTCAATAATTCTCCCCCATGAATAATGTTATTTAAAAAAGTATTGATTTTTTCTTCCAATAGTTTTGTTTGATGAAACAGTTCCATTTATTCCTCCTTTTTCTGGGCGAGTGCCGATAGAGCCGCCCGCATAAATCCGTTTAAGTCACCGTCTAAAACACCACCTGTATCTGATGTTTCATAATTGGTTCTTAAATCTTTAACCATCTGATACGGTTGTAAAACATAAGACCGAATCTGATTGCCCCAACCGTTGTCGCCTTTGGCGGCCTCAATCGCGCCTTGTTCGGCACGGCGTTTTTGAAGTTCCATTTCGTAAAGTCTTGCTTTTAACATACGCCATGCTTCATCACGATTGGCAAATTGGCTGCGCTGGGTTTGACAGGCAACAACAATCCCCGTCGGAATATGGGTAATGCGAATAGCACTTTCGGTGCGGTTCACGTGTTGACCACCGGCACCGCTGGCGCGATAGAGGTCTATCCGACAATCGGCAGGATTGATATCAATTTGAATGGAATCATCCACCACCGGATACACCCAGACCGAGGCAAAACTGGTATGCCGGCGCGCGTTGGAATCAAACGGTGAAATGCGCACCAACCGGTGTACCCCCGATTCGTATTTTAACCACCCATACGCATTAACTCCCGAAAATTTAAGGGTTGAGGATTTAATACCGGCTTCTTCGCCTTCACTTTCTTCCAAAAGTTCTACTTTATACCCGTTTTTTTCACCCCAGTGCATATACATGCGCCGGATCATATCTGCCCAATCTTGGGCCTCTGTGCCACCGGCACCGGAATGAATTTCCAAGAACGCATCATTTTTATCTCCTTCGGCGGAAAGCAAACTTTCTAATTCGGCTTCTTGAATTTGGGGTTCTAATGCTATAAATGTTTTTTCTGCATCGGCCAATAATTCCGGTTCATTTTCGCTTTCGGCCATTTCAATCATGTCAAAAGTATTGACTATTTGCGTTTCCAATTCCTTAATGCGCTTAATGGCGGCGGAAAGGGTATTTCGTTCACTCATCAACCGTTGGGCTTTATCGGGATCATTCCACAGGTTCGGATCTGCCGTTAAAGCATCTAGTTCTTCCAATCTTAACAGGGCATTATCCCAGTCAAAGACGCCCCTTAAGAAGCGTAATGACTTCTCTGTATTTTTCGTTAAGGGTTAAAATTTCAGACTTCATTTGCACCTCCTAATACACTCCGCCCATGTCGGGTTGGCTGTCGTCTTGCGGAATAATCATATCCCGTCCGCCGATAATGGGGGTAGGCTTGGTTAAATCGGTTCCTTTTTTAAAGGCCTCTATAATGGTGTTTTCTGCATTAGGTAGGCCTATTTTCCCCGTTGTGGCATTGACACGGACTAAATCCACCGAATCCGGTACACGGAAAGGAATATCCGATTTGTCTTTTAAGGCTTCCATCATGAAATCACGGAAAATGGGGCCGCTGACAACGCTACCGGTTTCATTGGGGCCAAGGGTTGCTGGATTATCAAACCCGACCCAGACACCCACTACCAAATCCGGTGAAAAGCCGATAAACCAAGCGTCAATACTGTCATTACTTGTGCCACTTTTGGCACCGAGGGTTTTTTTAACGGCTTGTGCGATTCGTCCCGTTCCCCGTTCCACAACGCCGGTTAAGATATTGACCATCTGATAGGCACTGGCGGGGTCTTGTATTTGCTCGCGTGTATCGGGTAGGATAGGCTTATCATCGGGTGTTGCCTTTTCGCCTTGACAATTATCACAAGCGGGCACATCATGTTTATAAATAGTTTTACCATCACGATCTTGAATCCGGTCTATTAGGCTTGGGGTAATTTTTTTACCCCCGTTCACAAGCATTCCATAGGCCGTTGTCATTTTCATCAAAGTTGTTTCCCCCGAACCCAAAGCCGTTGACAAAACTGGCTCTAACTTATCCGAAATGCCAAATTTTTGCCCGTATTCCAAAATTTTTTTCATCCCGATGGCTTGTGCCAACCTGATCGTCATCAAGTTCCTTGATTTTTCA
>JAXFZX010000012.1:0-6553 GCA_034184445.1 Pseudomonadota bacterium
CAAAGAAATTGTGCAGATGTTATTAAAAGCACTCTCTAATTGAAGGGAATATGTGATGAAACGACTCTTTTATGTATTGATGGTGTGTTTGGTCGTGCTATCGGCACATAAGGGAAAGGCCGGTGGCTATCAACATTTCGTGGAATACCAGGGGAAGAAATTGGAGTATGCCTATTATGTGCCGGAAACCGTGACGGCAACCCCGAATGCTTTGATATTGGTTCCGTGGCTTAATGGGCGGGGCGATCAAATGATTGATGAGGCATGGATTCGTCTATCCGATAAAACGGGGCGGCCGATCATTGCGCCTTCGTTCGTTTTTGAAGGGGAAAAAGCATTTCAAAACAAAGAAAGTTATCAATATCCTGCGGTTTGGTCGGGTGGTGCATTAAATGCAATATTCAGCCAGTTTGCCGAAAAAGGTATCCATATTCAGCGTCTTTATATGGCGGGATTTTCGGCCGGAGCGCAGTTCGTGGAACGATATGCCTTGGCTCATCCGGAACAGGTCGCAAAGTGTGCCATTGGTGCCAGTGGCGGTAATGATCCGATTGATTATGTTTCGCCCGTTCAATTTTTCTATGCCATCGGGGAGAATGATCAAGACAATCGTCGCCAGTTCGCCGAGGAATTTGAGCGCCAAGCAGAGGCTTATGGGGTATCGGTAAAGCGCAACATTTACAAAGGTGTAGGACACTCTTTTACAGCGGATATGAAAGCAGATTTTATCCAGTTCTTAACAGAAGACTAATGGAAGAGGCTTAACGGAAAATTTTTCTTGATTTTGGGGAAAAAGTATGCTATATTCACAAGCACCTGTTGGTGAGTCAATAGGGACGGTGTTGATGTTTGATACCCCATATCGCGCCGGATAGCAAAGAGGTATCGGAAAGTCCGCGGATGTCCTCCGTCGGCCAACAACAAAAAAATAATTATGGTAAAAAAAGAAGAAAATATGCCCGAAATCACAGAAGATTTTGGTGCTTTGTTAGATGAATTTATGGGAAAAGGTGCCCTGCAAGGGAAAGTGGTTTCCGGAACGGTTATCGGCTTTGATGACGACAATGTCATTGTTGATGTCGGTTTGAAATCAGAAGGGAAAATCCCCCTTAAAGAATGTGGCGCCCAAGAGTTAAAAATTGGCGATACAATTGAAGTCTATATTGATCGGTATGAAGACAGAAACGGAAATGCCGTTTTGTCGCGTGAAAAAGCTCGCCGTGAAGAAGTTTGGGGCGATTTGGAAAAAGCTATGGAAAAAGGTGAACATGTCACCGGAACAATCTATGGTCGCGTGAAAGGTGGCTTTACGGTTGATTTAAATGGAGCCACGGCCTTCCTGCCGGGAAGCCAAATTGATGTGCGGCCCATCAGGGATATGAGCCCTCTTATGGGAATTCCTCAACCGTTTGCTCTGTTGAAAATGGATAAAATGCGCGGAAATATCGTCGTATCGCGTCGTGCCGTTTTGGAAGAAACACGCGCCGAACAACGGTCCGAAATTATTAAAAACTTGTCCGAAGGACAAATCGTTGACGGAACCGTTAAAAATATCACAGATTATGGCGCCTTTATTGATTTGGGCGGTGTAGATGGTTTGTTGCATGTGACAGATATTTCATGGAAGCGGATTAACAATCCGGCCGAAATTTTAAGTGTCGGTCAACAAGTTAAAGTCCAAATTATTAAATTTAATTCGGATAGTGGACGGATTTCATTGGGCATGAAGCAAATGGAAACAGATCCGTGGGTCGGGGTGGAAGCTAAATACCCTGTCGGCACAAAAGTTTCCGGTAAAATCAGCAATATCACTGATTATGGCGCTTTCATTGAAATTGAATCCGGTATTGAAGGTTTGGTGCATGTATCCGAAATGAGTTGGACAAAGAAAAATGTTCACCCAAGCAAAATTGTTTCCCTCTCCGAAGAGGTGGAAGCCGTTATCTTGGAGGTTGATGAATCTAAACGCCGAATCTCCCTTGGTATGAAACAATTAAAGGAAAATCCGTGGAAAACCTTTGCCGATACGCATAAAGTCGGGGATATCATTGAAGGCGAAATCAAAAATATGATTGAATTCGGTGTTTTTGTGGCCCTAAATGACGAATTAGACGGTATGATCCATACATCTGATTTATCATGGGAAAAACCGGGTGAAGAAGCTATCAAAGATTACAAAAAAGGAATGCAGGTTAAAGCAAAAATCCTAGATATTGATGTGGAAAAAGAACGGATCTCCCTTGGCATTAAGCAATTAACTGATGACCCGATGGGTGAAGCTGCTTCAACATTAAAGAAAGGTGCAGTTGTGACCTGTGTCGTGTCTGCAATTGAAGATGCCGGTATTGAAGTTGATGTTGATGGCGTCAAAGGTTATATTAAGCGCGCCGATTTAGCCAAAGATCGTTCGGAACAAAAAACAGAACGCTTCGCTATTGGCGAAAAAGTTGATGCCAAAGTGACTGTTTTTGATCCCAAAACACGGAAATTGAATCTGTCCATTAAAGCACGCGAAATTGATGAAGATAAGCAAGCAATGGCAGAATTCGGATCAACATCGGCCGGTGCATCCTTGGGCGATATCTTAGGTGCCGCTTTGGCAAAAAAAGCTAAAAAGGCAACCAAAAAAGAAGCCAAAGAAGAAACAGCCGAAGAAAAACCAGCAAAAAAGAAAACAACTAAAAAGGCAAAGGCAACAGAAGCCCTGGCCGAATAAGGTTGTGTCTCTTTAAAAAAAAGGCGATCGGTTCCGGTCGCCTTTTCTAGTTATCCGATGAGTTGTCGGCATGTTTCTTTGAAAGCGGAAATAATTTCATCCTCGTGGGGAACATGTCCGTTCTTCATAACGGGAACGCCATCACACACAACATCCGTGATACATGATGAATCTGCCGAGTAAATCATGTGGGATATTAAATTTGTATTCGGTAAAAGACACGGTGCATTTAAATCCACCAAAATAAAGTCTGCCAGTGCACCTTCGGCTATGACTCCGGCATTCAGACCGAAAAATTCAAATCCAGCGCGAGTGGCCAAATGGAAAATATCCCCTACTTTGGCGGCCAAAACTGATTCTGCCTTATTTTTAGCCGACAGAGCCGCTATTTTCATCTCAGACATCATGGATAGGGAATTATTGGATGCTACACTATCCGTTCCTAAGGCAACCGGTATCCCCGCCTCCAAGTATTTTTGAAGGTCCATTTGACCCGATCCCAATTTCAGATTAGAGGTCGGACAATGCGCTACCACCGTTTGGGAATCGGCCATCAAATGTATTTCCGAATCGTTAAAATGGACACAGTGTGCCATAATGGTTTGAGGCCCTAAAACACCCCATTTTTTCATCAATTCAACCGGTCGGCAACCATATTTTTGGACACATTCATTAACTTCGGTTTCTGTTTCAGACAAGTGCATATGGAAAAATGTATTCCTTTGGCGCGACCAATCCAAAAGTGTTTTGATAAGCTCTTCCGAACAAGTATAAATGGCATGACAAGACAATCCCTTTATAACCCGATTAGGGCAGGGATCGGATAGAAATTTTCGTGCCATTGATAAACGGTTTTCTCTTTCGGTGGGCTTGAAAAAATCAAGGGCTAATGACGGGACAGCTGCCCGAATACCCATATGATCAACGGCGCGCACCGTTTCTTCCGGATTCCCGCCATACATATCTAAAAAGAAAGTCGTGCCGGTTTTTATCATTTCTAAAATGGCAAATCGGCAAATCGGATAAAAGTGTTCGGGCTTTAATTTCGCCTCAAGCGGCCACATGGCATTTTCTAGCCAATCCATCAAAGTTTTGTCCTCGCCGATACCGCGTAAAAACATCATGGGGGTGTGTGTATGCAGGTTCGCAAAGGAAGGCAAAATCGCTTTTCCCGAACAATCCCATATAGTATCATTTTGTAAATCAATATGGGGAGCAATATGGGCAATTTTGTTTCCCGAAATTTCAATATCGCATATTTGGTTGGCATGAAGGACATGTTTTAAAAGCATGAAAAGACCTCAATCAAAAAAAAGGGGCTGTTATAAACAGCCCCAAGGGTTAATCATCATATTCAACGCTGGGGAAGCGGGCATCTCGTTTGAAGATTTTAAGAGCCTCTTCAAACGGAAGAACCTCCTGTTTATCCGATCCAAACCGCCGAATGGTGACGGTGCCGTTTTCCTTTTCCTTAGCACCACAGACCAGAATAACGGGCACTTTTTTAAGCGAATGTTCGCGCACCTTATAACTGATCTTTTCATTTCTGAGGTCTGTTTCCGCACGAATACCGGCCACAAACAGACGGTGAGCAATTTCTTTCACATAATCGTCCTGCTCAGCTGAAATCGGGGCAACCACCACCTGCACCGGTGCCAACCAAAACGGAAAAGCACCCGCACAATGTTCAATCAAAACACCGGAAAACCGTTCCAACGATCCGAATAATGCCCGATGAAGCATGATGGGACGATGCTTTTGACCATCCTCGCCGATGTAGGTGACATCAAATCGTTCAGGTAAATTTAAATCGGCTTGTAAGGTTCCCAGTTGCCATTCACGCCCAATCGCGTCTTTCAGTTTAAAATCTAATTTCGGACCATAAAAAGCACCGTCACCGGGGTTAATGGTATATTGATAACCCATTTCGGTTAGTGCCTCACCCAATCCTTCTTCCAACATATCCCAGATTTCATCCGTTCCGATTCGTTCTTTGGGGCGGGTGGACAATTTAATTGCCACATCTTTAAGACCAAAATCCTTATAAATATCAAGCATAAAACGAACTACGCGTTGGCATTCGGCCTTAAATTGTTCGGGTGTGCAGAAAATATGCGCATCGTCTTGGGTAAAGGCACGCACGCGCAGTAAGCCATGCAAAGCCCCCGATGCTTCATACCGATGCACCCGACCAAATTCCGCAATGCGTTTGGGCAAATCCCGATAACTGGTAATTCCCTGTTTAAATGTCAAAACACCGCCCGGACAGTTCATGGGCTTAATCGCAAAAGTTTTTTCTTCAATGGTGGTGGTGTACATGTTTTCCCGATACCAATCCCAATGCCCCGAAGTTTCCCACAGAACTTTATCCATAATTTGCGGCGTGTTGATTTCCACATAGCCTTCGGCTAATTGACGCCGGCGCATATAGGAAATCAAGGTTTGGAAGAAAGTCCATCCCCGCGGATGCCAAAATACATCCCCCGGAGCATATTCTTCAAAATGAAATAAATCCATTTCGCGCCCTAATTTCCGGTGATCGCGCTTTTCGGCTTCGGCCAGTAAATCAAAATAGGCCTTCATTTCCTTTTCCGACCAAAATGCCGTTCCATACACGCGTTGCAGGGATTCCTTGGTCGCATCACCCCGCCAATAAGAGGCCGCAACCTTGGTTAATTTAAAGGCTTTCCCAACCATTCCCGTTGAGGGTAAGTGGGGACCTCGGCAAAGTTCCACATAATCACCTTGAGTGTAGATGGCAACTTCTTGCACATCGGAAGGTAAATCATTGATAAGTTCAACCTTATATTTTTCCCCTTTGCCTTGGAACAGACGCACTGCCTCTGCCCGTGCCAGTGTTTGGCGCACAATCGGTAAATCGGCCGCAATAATCTTTGCCATCTCGGATTCAATTTTCGGCAAATCTTCTTCTTTTAAAATAATACCAAAAAAATCATAATAAAATCCGTTTTCTATCGCGGGACCAATCGTCACCAATGCCTTGGGATATAAATTTTTGACGGCCTGAGCCAATACATGCGCCGTCGTGTGGCGCAAAATTGTAAGCGATTCCGGATTCTTGCTTGTAATGACAGAAATCGTAGCGTTTTCGGTAATGGGAGTTGATAAATCGGTAAGGGTATCGTTAACCTTTATCGCCAAAGCATGTTGTGCAAGACCAGCACTGATTTTTTGCGCAATTTGTAAGCCAGACACCGGCGAATCAAACTGCATTTTTGCCCCATCGGGCAGAGTGATTTCTATCATTTTTTTTCCTTTCTATTAAAATAATGACCCCAACAACGGGTCACGACCTCATTATACGCGCTTTTGAGCCGAATGTCAAAGGAAAAATCTACTTTTGTAATCGGTCTAATATGTAATGATAAGCCTCGTTTAATTTTTTGAAGCGGCGTTCGGATTCTTTATCACCTTTATTTGTGTCGGGGTGATATTTTTTGGCCAGATGCTTATAACGCTTTTTGATATCGGCCAGTGTGAACGGCGGAGCTAAATCCATAAAATCAAGGGCTGCTTGCATCTTTTTTTCATAGCGGGGCGTTTGGGGCGGGGGATTATATTTTCCATCCATACCCAGTCCGATATCTTCATGAACACCAAAAAAATCTTTAACCTTAGGGTCGGTTTTGACCCCACCGTGGCCGAGCTTCCATGTGGGGCGTTGCCAAATAGTATCATGTTGGATTTGTTCCTCTATTTCTTCGGCAGAAAGGCCTTTTAAAAAGTCCCAGTTTTTATTGTATTCTTGGACATGTTTTAAACAAAACCAATAATGTTCACGCAAAGAACGATCTTTGGGAGCGCGATATTCACCGG
>JAXFZX010000013.1:0-15322 GCA_034184445.1 Pseudomonadota bacterium
CGTGACTTTGGTGGAACGCGTGACTAAAATGGCAGATGAGTCTGTCGCAAAAAAATTATCCCTTTTCCCCGATGATTTGCAACAGGATTTAAAGAAGAATATCATTATTCAATCCATTGATATGTGTTGGAAAGAACATTTGCAAACTTTGGACTTTCTAAAAGGATCAATAGGTCTGAGGGGCTATGCGCAACAAAATCCTTTAAATGCCTATAAGCAAGAGGCTTTTCGGTTGTTTGAAGGGCTGCTTTATCGGGTGCGGGAGCGGGTGACGCGGATTTTGGCTTTTGCCGAATTTCAGGTTAAAATGCGGGAGCCCGAACAACCCGAAGAAAAAGCCACAGAACCCGCCCCTGCGGATCGGGATATTTCGCGAAATGCTCCTTGCCCGTGTGGATCGGGAAAGAAATATAAGCATTGTTGCGGTAAAGCCTAAGTTTTATCTATTAACTTTCGGGATTCGTCCACGATGTGGTCGGGGGTGAAGCCGAAATGTGCCATGACCTCATCACCTTTGCCGGAAGCACCAAAAGTATCTATCCCGATAATGGTGCCGCCTTTGCTTCCGATAAACCTGTGCCAGCCTAGGGTTGAAGCAGCCTCTATCACCACGCGGGGCGTATCGCCCAAAACGGATTCTTGATACGCGGAGGATTGTTGCAAAAACAACTCTGCACACGGCATAGAAACAACCGCAACAGATATTCCTTTTTCAGCTAAAAGTTTTTGTGCTTGAATGGCCAGAGAAACCTCGGATCCCGTGGCAATCAAAGTAATTTGGCGCGGTTTATTTGTATCCGATATCACATATCCGCCAAGGGCCGATTTATTTTCTGAAAAATCTGGGCGCAAAACGGGAAGACCTTGACGCGATAAGGCCAATATGGAAATTTTATCCTTAAAAAGCAAAGCCGTTTCATAGCATTCCAGTGTTTCAACACTGTCGGCCGGCCGAAAAACCAAGGTGTTCGGTGTTGCTCGCAACATCGCCAGTTGTTCAATTGGTTGATGGGTAGGACCGTCTTCGCCAACCCCTAAGGAATCATGAGTGAACACAAAAATTTCGTGCAGATTCATCAATGCCCCCAATCGCAAGGCCGGTTTTACATAATCGGAAAAGGATAGAAATGTGCTGGAAAGCGGTAAAAATCCGCCATAAGCGGCAAGACCGTTCATAATTGCCCCCATACACAGTTCCCGAATGCCGTAATTGATATAGTTGCCGGCGTAATTATGAGCGGAAATACTATGCGCATCAAGAGGTTTGGTATAGCATGCCCCCGCTAAATCCGCCGATCCGCAAATGAGGTTTGGAACCGTTTGCGCCAAAATATTTAAGATGTTTTGAGAGGCTTTGCGGGTGGCGATTTTTTCCTGTTTTTCAATCAGGCTTTCCTTATACTTCTTTAATTTTTGGGATAAATCGGGAGGTATATTTCCCGATATCATTTTTAAGAAAGAAATCCTGTTTTCATCATGTGACAGGCGCGTTTCCCATTGAAGTCTGTCACCTTCACCCTTTGCCCCAACGGCTCGCCAATCGTTTAAAACGGATTCGGGTATGTCAAATGGGGGATATGCCCAATCCAGATTTTTGCGCAGGCCGGCTAACTCTTCTGCACCTAGTGGGGCACCATGGCAGGCCGGCGTATCTTTCTTGGTCGGCGCACCAAAGCCGATAATTGTATGACAATCAATTAAAACGGGACGATCGGCTGTTTGTGCCCGTTCCAAAGCACTTTCAATAGAGGCAACATGATGCCCGTCACATTCTAAAACCAGCCAATTACCGGCGCGAAAACGGGCTTTAATATCCGTTTGGGTGGCAATATCTGTGCGCCCGTCAATCGTGATATGATTATCATCCCACAAAACAATTAATTTATTCAGACGCCAAAGGCCGGCCAGTTCTAAGGCTTCTTGGGAAATACCCTCCATCAAATCGCCGTCACCGCAGGTCACATAAGTGCGGTGATTGACTAAGTTATCGCCAAAACGCGCATTCATTATTCGTTCGGCCAATGCCATACCGACCGCGCCGCCCAGCCCTTGACCCAAGGGACCGGTGGAAAAGTCAATTCCCTCAACCAAAGTCTTTTCGGGATGCCCTGCGGTTTTAGATCCTAATTGACGAAAATGCTTGATTTCGTCCATACTCACATCCCTATTGCCCGTTAGGTATAAAAGGCTATATAAAAGTGCTGAGGCATGTCCGCCCGATAAAATAAAGCGATCCCTGTTCGGCCAATCGGGGGCAGTGGCATCAAAATGTAAAAACTTGCTCCACAGAACCGTCACAATATCGGCCAAGCCCAACGGCGCACCGGGATGCCCCGATTTTGCGTTTTCAATCATGTCGGCAGATAAAATCCGCAAAGCCGTTGCCATTTGTTTTAAGTTAAGTTCAGACATTTAAGCCTCCTTTGTTGTATTTAATTTTTTCCACTTTTTATTCTTTTTCGTTCAAGTATGAACCAATATAATATACCTAATCCAATGATAATCCAAAATATACCATTAATATAACTTGTCCAACCTTTAATGTCAGTTATTTCAAATTCTTTTTGAGATGAATAGAGAGCATGCTTTATTTTATTAAGCACCTCATCTTGTTCAGCGGAACTAAAAAATGGATCCGAACGACAAAAAAAAGTCAAGTTATCTTCTAAAGATGGAGAATAAAAGTCAAGGCAAAACTTACCCCACCATGTTGTAGGTAGATATTTAGTTTCTATAAGTTCATTCAATGGAAATTTTGGCCAGACTTTATATACCTTATTCCATATATATTTTTGGTGTATAAAGCATATATTTTGAGAGCGATCACAGGATAAAACAGCAGGTGGTTGAATCAAATAATTAAGCCCATACACAATAATATAAATACTCAAAAGAAATCCCAAATAGTTTTCAATAATTTTAAAAAGATAATTTGTTTTTGGGAAAGACATTTAAGACTCCTTTGTTGCAAATAAAAATGTGTTGCGTCCTTGGGAACGCGTTTGTAAAAGGCGATATCCTTTGGGGAGTTCTTCCCCTAACTTTTTATCTGTTTCAATGATAATTAATGTTTTTGGAGAAACCCAACCGGATGCATCAAACGCCCCCAATGCCAGTTGCCATAAACCTTTCCCATACGGCGCATCCATAAACAAAATATCCACCGGCGCATGTGCGGGCGGATTAAGGGCAGAATTTCCAATCACATGGATTTTTGAAATGCTCGCAACATTGTGATGTAAAGCCTTTAAAGCCACGGGATCATTTTCAATACAAAAAACTTCTTTGGCACCGCGGGAATAGGCTTCCAGTCCAATGGCACCGCTGCCCGAAAAAACATCGGCAAAAGTGATTTTATCCCAAGAAAATCCCCCCTTTAACATCAGGGAATTTAAGATATTAAACAAGGATTCCCGTGCCCTGTCGGCTGTGGGACGTGTCATATCCCCTTCGGGCGGAATGATGGTTTTTCCGCGTAAGATACCGGAGACAATCCTCATACCCACTCCTTTAAAATTTTTGGGGGCACTTCGCGCACACCCCCCGCCGGTAAATTGCCCAATTGAAATGGGCCATAGGAGACGCGTATCAGCCGCGTCACAGGCAGGCCGAAAAAGTCCATCAGTTTTCTGATTTCGCGGTTTTTACCCTCGGTAAGCGTCATTAAAACCCAAGTATTTGTGCCTTGCACGCGTTCCACTTCTATCCCACAGGGAGCATAATCTATGCCCTTAATTTGAACTCCTTGGGTTAACTGCTTTATAATTTCAGGTGTGACAGTGCCATGCACGCGCACGCGGTATTTCCGCTTCCACCCGCGCCGAGGTAATTCCAATTCTCGTGCCAAACCGCCATCAGTTGTCAGTAATAAAAGCCCTTCGGAATTAAAGTCCAATCGGCCGACCGTCACAACACGGGGAAGTGTCTTGGGCAATTTATCAAAAATGGTGGGGCGTCCTTGGGGATCGCGGTTAGTGGTGATAAGGCCCGCCGGTTTATGATAACACCAAAGTCGGCGCATCTGTTTTTCAGCCAAGGGCTTCCCATCCACCAGAACTCTATCTTCCGCACCAATCACGCAGGCCGGTGTTTTGAGAATTTCCCCGTTCACCATAACACGGCCGTCCGAAATCCAACGTTCGGCATCTCGGCGAGAACAAAGACCCGCCGCTGCCATTATTTTTGCAATTCTCTCTTTCTTTTCCGTCATAAATAGTATATTATCTGAAATTACAAAAAAAGGAAAGCAAAAAATGAATGAAAAAATTTTTAAAAAAGCATACGGTATGGCTGTGAGAGCGTTTAAAGCAGATGAAGTGCCGGTGGGAGCCGTCATCTTTAAAACCAAAACGGGAGAAATGGTGGCGTGCGGTCGTAATCAAACCGAGGCCCAAAAAAGCCCATTGGCTCATGCGGAAATGATTTGTATTCAAAAAGCCCTTAAAAAAACGGGGGAAAAACGATTGGTGGGATATTCTTTGTTCGTGACATTAGAACCTTGTGCCATGTGCGCGGGGGCGATTGCAGGGGTGCGGTTAGATAACCTGTATTTCGGAGCCTATGATCCCAAAAGCGGGGCTATTAAACAGGGGGCAAAAGTTTTTGATCACCCCCAAACACATCATAAAATCTATATTCAGGGCGGAATCCATGAAACCGAATGCGCTCAAATTTTGAAGGACTTTTTTAAGGAAAAACGAAAAGCATAATCCGACTTCTTTTTTGTGAAAATAAGCCTATTTTTCCTGTAACCGATAGACGCCGTTTTCATCTTTAACAAATCGTTCTTCGTCATACGCATACCAATCCAAAATCAATTCTGTATCCGTAAATTTTTTCACAACGGCAATATCGTTATTGGCAACACGCATAACCTTATTTTTAGAGATGAATTTGAGACCCTGTGGCTTCCATGCAGGGAGCCAATCTTTATGACTGGCCATAATAATTTGGTGATCCGTAAAAGGCGTCGAATCATCTGTGTATTCATAAATGTCCGATCCATTTCGGATAAATGTTTCTGTCCCGAAATTATCCCAACGCAAAATTAACCGATTGTCGTCAAATTCAAGGACGGTTGCGGCATCACCACTCCAATCCCGCATGATACGGTCCATCGTGACAAAACGCAAAGTATTCACTTTTCCCCAAGTCGGATGAAAAACGCGTATAACCTCGGGTTGACCGGATGTTTGGAAGGCTTGACGTTCTTGATAATAATCCCATAGCATTTTTTTGAAGGTGTTCGTTTCCCAGGCATCCATAAAAATAAAAATAATGTTATCCCGTATCATAACAGACCCTTGTGCCGGCCAGGCCGCCGCATGATCGGCAATGTAGTTTATGGTCGATTCAGATAAATGTGTGAACAATTTTTCCGTGTATTTCATGCCCCATGCATTTTGAAATTCACCGCTGATGAAATCTTGGGGCGCATAGAAATTTAAATAAGCTTGATAGGTCCAAGGACAGCGATATGACCATGCTAGCATAGAAGCGTCCTTATCTTTATACTTCCCTTGATAATATCGGTCGCGCAAGGATGGATCGCCTATAATGACCACACGATAACGCTTGCTATAACTGAAACCATCAGTATTTTCAAGGCGTCCTATGACACGGTCATAGAGTTTGTTTTCCGCATCCATCCCTTGTTTCCATACCCGCATGGCATACATGTCGCGCTGGATAAATAAGCCCGTTCCCGCAACCATTAAAATAAATAAGATGTTTTTCCATAAGCCCTTTGCCCAAAATCCGCAGACAACGGCAACAGCCCATGCAAAAATGAAATTCAAACTGAAAAATCCCGTGAGCCGGAACATAAATTGTAGCTTAATTCGGTTCTCTGAAATAAAAATGGCAAATTGGCTGGCAAACAAAATACCAATAAAACCGAGAAACAGAAAAAATACCCGCAACCACCACCGATGCCGAAGCATTTGCCATAAAAGGGTTATAATCGCCAATGCCAAAAATAGCAACAATAGAATCAGACAGGGCATTTCAAAAAACGGATAGGTATAGGTGAATTGTTCTAAACTATATCCGGCGACTTCCCATAATTTACCCCAGACCTCGTTCAGTTTAATGGTGTTGACATTATAAAAATTATCACCTAAAAAACCATATTTATCCGCTAAATAAATGGAACCTTTTAATGCCAATGCGGCACAGGTAATATCGGCAAATCCTATGACCCCTTTTTTTATCAGTTTCCCAATGCCGACCCCTTGAACCAAATCAATCAGGCACCGCCCGATAAAGCAAATAAAAACCGTGTTGATAAAAGCGGCACTAAAACCCAAAGCGAACCAAATTAAAAAAATGATTGCTATGTGCCAGAGTTGCGAAATTTTTTTATCCGCGATTTTTTCTAAAATGGATAAAGCCAATACCAAAAGCAAGCATCCCCATAAAAAGGTTGTTTGTGCCACATGATAAAGCCACGATAAATTATACGGGATAAAGGCTGTAATGAGGCAAAATCCGATATAAGACCACTTTTCTTTTGGTAAACGCCAATAGATCGCCAAAGCTAATACAGATAATGAAAGCCCCATAAACGCAAATTCATTGAGCAATATGGGCAATAATTCAAACCCAAATAAAGCGTAGGGAAGGGTCTCAGTAAAGCGGGCCTCATACCAAAAGTTACGCCATGTAATTCCCGTGCGCATATAAACCCATTCATGATTACCCCAGATAAAATGCGCCGTGTGATAGGCAAAAACGATATTTAAAGCCACAAATACCGTCCAAAAGGTTGTTTTGTAAAGAGAGGGAATACGGCCATAGCCATTAACTAAGTAGCCTAATAAATCACCCGCTAAAAAAGATTTGATTTTGGAAAAAATACGCATTGTTCTATCCCTTAATTTAAACCTACTTTTTGATCCACAATGAACAGGGGACGGGCCTTGACCTCGGTAAAAATTTTACCGATGTATTCCCCAATAACACCTAATGAAAAAATAATAATGCCGTTAAAAAACATCATAGCACTGAACAACGAAGCCCAACCTTGCATACTTGCCCCAACGGCATACCGATATAACGACCAAATCAACAATAAAAAGCCGATAAATGAAATTATCATGCCCATGATTGTCACTAACCGAATGGGAACAACGGAAAAACCAACAATGCCATTCAAGGCAAAAGCCATCATTTTAAAAAAAGGATACTTGGTTTCGCCGGCAATGCGGCTGGAACGCGGGTAAAACACTTGTGCCGACGGGAAACCCAATAACGGAATAATTCCGCGTAAAAATAGATTCTTTTCCCGAAATGTGTGTAAAGCCTCTACCGCACGACGACTTAATAGGCGAAAATCGGCCGCATTATATACCGTTTTAATACCCATAAGGCCTTGCAAACGATAAAATAAACGCGCTGTTTTTTCCTTAAACCAACTATCGGATTCACGATTGGTTCGTACGCCATAGACAATATCATTTCCCTCCAAATATTTTTGCACCATATCGCGCATTTTTTTCGGATCATCCTGTAAATCGGCATCAATTGTTATATAAATATCGGCTGTCGTTTCAAAAAGTCCCGCCAGAAGAGCCGCCTGATGCCCGAAATTACGGCTGAGGTTCAGGTATGCATATCGTGATTCTTGTTGCACCAAGGCCTGTAAAACAGACAAGGTATTATCCCGACTGCCGTCATTGACAAAGCAAATCTGACTTGTTCGCGCAATCATATTTGAGTCCATTAAGTCCGATAAAATGTGAAGCAATACCGGTGCCGATTGGGGCAACATTTCCTCTTCATTATAGCAAGGCACAACGATGTTTAATTTAGGGCAGGTCATAATATATCCTCTTTTTCTTAAATTGGTATATCCGATTTATTCCCATATGTCAAGAAAGATATCTTTTTGTCAAATTTTTTCTTGACTTTTTTATGGCTTTGATGTAGTATGGCGCAAAGGATACGCTATGATCAAATATATTTCCGATTTTTTAGCTAAAGGGCAAAATGATGACACTTTTTTAGGGGCGCGCGTTTCCTATTTTTCGCCCTTTTGGAAGTTTTGGGACAAGCGTATCCAACGCGAAACGTCCGAGTGTGGAAGATGGGTGCGTGAATATGATCAAACGGGGCGTATGATTCGAATCATGCGTCAGCAGGAAATGTTGCATCCGTGCGGGGTTGGTCAAAAATTTTATTGGGAAGTATTGGATTTAAAAACTTTAACCGCCGTGTCCCATGCACTTGACGGTGTTGAAAAACGGATTTATTCTAACGGTCGGTGTCAACGCATACAATCCTTTTCAGACGGGTGTCAACGAATCAGTTATGGCTATATGACGCAGACAGAGGATATAAAATTTTATGCCCATTTGATTTGTAAAAATGGCAAAAATATAGAATTTATTTGGGCAAGACGCGTTGAAAATGCGGACATTTGGAAAAAAATTTTGCGGGAAAATACACCCAATTATGAAGAAAAAGAAGCCGTTTTAAATCAAGTCACAGAAAGATGCCGGAAAAATGCAGCCCCTGTTTTGAAGGAAACGGCATTACATGAAATAAATAATGAAACCGAAAGAGCGCGATTGATGGAACACCGACACTATGTTCTGGGTATTTTGGACCAAGTTCGGTTTGAAAAAAAAGCACAAGGAATGTTGTCATATTGGCGTGGCCGGGAAAGATTTTAAAATAAAAAAAGCCCCCGTTTGGGGGCATAATCAAAGAATGACACTTTAATTTTTTTCCATTTCTTCAATTTCCTGTTTGGCGATCAGTTTTTGCTTTTTATATTCCTGAATTTTTATATCATCAGGCATGGGGCGAGCTAACTCCTCTGCGATTTTGGCATCTAATTCCGCATGCCGTTGTTTTAATGCGTCTAAGTGTTTTTGTGTTTTTTCTGTCATGATAAAATCTCCTTTACATAGGATAATATAGTCTTTTGTTTTGAGAAAAGCAAGCCCTATTTTTTTGCCGTCTGGGGACAGAGCCTAAAATGCAGACAAATATTTTTGACTTGCAATTTTAAAATTCGTTTTGTATAATCGCCTTATGACAGATGTGAAAATGCAATCCATTAAAGATACCCCCTTTGCCGGCGCACTATCGGAAAGGTATTTGGCTTATGCCATGTCAACGATTGTGGCACGATCTCTGCCGGATGTGCGGGATGGCTTAAAGCCCGTTCATCGGCGTCTTTTATACGCGATGAGGCAATTGAAACTGAATCCTGAAACGGGCTTTAAAAAATGTGCCCGTGTGGTGGGAGATGTCATCGGTAAATATCACCCACACGGAGATGTGGCGGTCTATGACGCTATGGTGCGATTGGCACAAGATTTCGCCGTGCGATATCCCCTTGTGGACGGGCAGGGAAATTTTGGCAATATTGACGGAGATCGGGCGGCCGCCATGCGTTATACCGAAGCCAGATTAACAGAACCGGCTATGTCTTTGATGGAAGGACTGGACGATAATGCGGTTGACTTTGATAAAACTTATGACGGGGAAGAAGAAGAACCATCCGTCATGCCGGCAGCCTTTCCGAATTTGCTTGCTAACGGGTCATCGGGAATTGCGGTTGGTATGGCAACCAATATCCCGTCCCATAATGTGGGAGAAGTTTGTGATGCCTTGCAATTTTTAATAAAGCATCCCGAAGCCGAACCGGCAAAAATGTTGGACTATATTCAAGGTCCTGATTTCCCAACGGGGGGAATTTTAGCCGAATCTCGTGCCAATATCATAAAGGCCTATACAACGGGACGCGGAGCCTTAAAAATTCGGGCGCGCTTTGAAAAAGAAGAACTTTCCCACGGGCAATATCAAATTGTGATTACCGAAATTCCCTATGGTGTTCAAAAATCCGACTTAATTATGAAAATTGCAAAACTTCTGTCGGAAAAGAAATTGCCGTTTTTATCGGATATTCGGGATGAATCTACCGATAAAGTGCGTATTGTATTAGAGCCTAAATCGCGCACGGTTCCGGCCGATCAGTTGATGGAGCACTTATTCAAAAATACGGATTTACAAGTTAATTTTAATCTGAATATGAATGTATTGGATGCCGATCACACCCCACGGGTTATGAATATTAAAGAGGTTTTAGTGGCCTTTTTAAAACATCGGGATCAGGTCTTGGTGCGCCGGTCTAAGTTTCGGTTGGATAAAATTGCGCATCGGATGGATTTATTGCAAGGCTTTATTATTACTTACTTAAACTTGGATCGCGTGATTGAAATTATTCGCACCGAAGATGATCCTAAACCCATTATGATGGCGGAATTCCAATTATCAGATGTGCAGGTAGAAGCTATCTTAAACATGCGGTTGCGGTCTTTAAAACGCTTGGAAGAAGAAGCCCTTAAACGAGAATTTGAAGAATTGGCTTTGGAAAAAGCGGGCTTAGAGATGCTATTGGCGGATGAAAATGCGCGAGCTCAAAAATTATCCTCAGAAATTGCCGACATCAAGAAACAGTTCGGGTCTAAAACGCCCCTTGGGGCACGGCGCACGAGTGTGCAGGAGGCTGCCCCAGTCGTGGATATGCCGATAGAGGCCTTGATAGAAAAAGAACCTATTACGGTCGTTTTATCCAAAAAAGGATGGATACGCGCCTTGAAGGGGCATGGAGATATAGCCGATATTAAGTTTAAAGAAGGAGATGATTTAAAATTATCCCTTAAAACCTATACAACAGATAATGTTATGCTGTTTGCTACAAACGGGCGGTTTTATACATTATTAGGCGATAAAATATCAGGCGGACGCGGGTTTGGGGAGCCATTGAGGCTATCCATAGATTTGCCGGAAGACGCAGATATTGTTTCTTTGTTTGTTCATAAGGCGGATGAAAAATTCTTGGTCGCAAGCCAAAACGGAAAAGGTTTTATTGTAGAGGCAAAAGATACTGTCGCACAGACCCGATCCGGCAAAATTGTCTTGAATGTAGCCAATGGAGATAAGGCATATCTGTGTCGGCCGGTCAGGGGTGACCATATTGCCGTTATCGGGACAAACAGAAAAATGATCGCCTTTAAAACCGAAGAAATCCCTATGATGACACGGGGAAGCGGTGTGATTTTGCAACGATATGCCGAGGCAAAGTTATCCGATATCAAATTCTTTAATTGGGAGGATGGCTTGGCCTTCCCGTCGGGTAATGGTATTCATGTGGAACGGAATATGGAAATGTGGCTATCAAAACGCGCCAGCATCGGTAAATTCCCGCCGGTTGGGTTTCCTCGCAGTAATAAATTCGGAATAGGATGAGATTTAAACGGTTCTACACCCGAAAGATTTTCATAAAAAAGATTGACTTTTTGCCCCAAGGTGGTTATAACGAAACCAGAACTTGACAGATATTGGAAAAAAGGTATAATAGTATTAAGGGGGTGCGGTGCACATGCAATTTAAAAAATCACATGAATCCGGTTCCATTATGGTGGAAGTTATTGCCGTGTTGGCACTATTGGGTGTTATGGGCATGATGATGTTCCGTCAAATTCAGCGTCGGAATGAAGAATTGAGCAATATCAATATGGCATCGGAAATTCGGATGATTAAAGAAGCCACTACCGCCTATATTCAAGCCAACAAAGCAAATTTAGAGGCTAATAATTGTCCCGATATCAGCAGTACTTATACTGATACAACGGCTTTGCCGCGTGCGGATGTGGAAAAATTCCTGCCGGATAATTGGATTAGTGACGTAGACACAGAAAACGGGATTATCTATGAATATCAAATTGACCTGAGTTGCTATCGTATCAATTCGGCCGCGGCAGATAATAGGTTAGGCATGTATGCAACCATTATCCCCAATGATCCGTCTGGTAGTGAGGCTAGTCCAATACCGCCGGATTTTTCCTATCGGCGGGCGGCACGGGTCGCAACCTTGATTGGATCGGACGGCGGTGTGTATGAAAGGGGCTTCCCTCATGGACATCTTGTCGGAACGGCAGGCGCATGGGAAATTGAGTGTGAAGAGGGAAGCCCCTGTGATGGGCGGACGGATAATTTTTATGTCGCCACAACGGGCATGGATATATACATTCCCGAAACGGATAAAACCGCCGACAATACGGTGGCTGTTCCGCATAACATAGCCTTTGAAAATTTGCATTCAACCGATTATTTTTCTGTCGGAGATGGCACAACGAATTGTATCGGCAATTATGATTCGGACACAAATCAATTTGCACACGAAACATTGCCTGCAACTCCAACGGGGATCGGTCAGGCCACTCCGGACGATATTCGTCGGGTGGGAACATCCGGGTGTGATCCGCTTTTTTGGGTCGGGACGGCAGCAGGGGGTAATGACCATTCGGCAGTCGGTCATGTCTATGTTAAAAACAACCTCTATATCGGGCGGGACAATACCAATAATCGGCAGGCCATCGCCCTTGAAACGGGAAACAATAATACGGATCGCGCCATTACGGTCTTTGATGTAGATGGCCAAGGACGCCTTACCCTAAATGGAGCGGGACAAATTATCGGACGCGTTGATTCAACCGGAAAAGGATATAAGTTAGATGCCGAAAACGGGGAAATTGTGTTGTTTAATGAGGTGAATGCCACCGTAGATGGTGCCCAACATGTCGTTCAAATTCCGACCCTGCGACTAAAAGATGGGCGTATGGAAACAAATGTTAACGCACAATACTATGATAACAGTGGAACTTTAAGAACAGATGCATATGCGGTGGATCCGGCGGGTGAATCATTGATGAATGATATTCGGCTGACATCTAGGGGTGGGGCGCGCCTTAGTGATATTTTGCCCGACTATATTTTAAAAGGGACACAAGTTATAACACGCACGGGAACAGGTACGACAAGTGTGACAAAACCTGTCTGTCCAACAGGGTATGCCCAAGCCATCAGTATTACTCCCACAAGGTATAGTCAGTATGTGAAGGGGGCAAACCTGAACCTTAATTTAACAACAAATTCCACAACGGGAACAACATCACACACGCATAACATCACAGGAACGGTTGGAACCATAACAACAAGCATTAACGGAAATGCGAACGGAACGACTTTGCGTGTCAATGGAACAGACGGAAATGTTAATGGTACAAGTCTGACCTTAACACAACTGCCGCCTGTGAGTATTGCGATTAATTCTGTCTCAAATAATTGGACGGTGGGGTTGACCTATGGGGGACAGGCTCCCACGGTTGCCGACCCGATTACGGCGTTGGCGCAGACATATTGTGTCTTTAAAGATACAACAAATAGAAATATAATACACACAAATGCTAATGCTGCTGTGACGGAAAAAGGTATGCGTATTGAGGCCAAAGGCGCGGGTGTTATTACCAATAAAGTTTGCACGGAAGCAACAGAAAGCACGGCAAATGCAGTGTGTGCCAATACCGAAAAATGTGTGAACGGATATTGCCATAGTCTGGGCACCTGTTCCGAAGAGGATAACACCCATTTGGGTGGGCATATTTATTGCCTGAAAGGGGTGCAGGTTTATTTGGAATGCTTTGAAGAGACGGCATCGGCCGATTGTGGGTCGGGTAAGGTATGCACCAATAACAAGTGTGTCACCACAGGGTCATAAAAATTTGATTTTTTGCCGACTGATTAGACGCGCGTGTGTTGGGGTTGATGCTTTAATGCCGCATCTTTCCGCGCCAATATCTTGGGCGATAGGAATGAAGCCCTTTCAGAACGATATTTAAATGACCGAACCATTGCTTTCAGTGCTTTTTCATGAGAGGTCAATTGTTCCCGCTGTTGTGTGATTTGGAATATCGTTTGTTCCTCTTTCTTTCGGCGCGCCAAAGTCATTTGCTTGGTTAATAGACGCCGTTTTTCCTTAATCTCATCCAATAATGGGCCGGCAAGCGTTTTAAAGGCATTTTTACGCAAAGCTGTTAATACTTGACGCCGTTCTCTTATCTCTGCCATTTTTTGAGTATCATTATTTGCCTTGGCTCTGGCCATTTGCCGTGTTAATTGACTTCGTTCGCGTTTAATATCCTCCATCAGCCGAGCAGCATGCAATTTCTCGGCTAAATCGGTCCGATCTTGTAAAGAGGCCTCCTTCGCCACCGGACGAATGGGGGTAATTGCCAAAGTCGCCTCGGAATCTGTGGATATATCGGTTGTTGACTCAGGTTGCGGAACCTCCGTCACAGTCGGTTGTAATGGCACCGAAGTATGGGGTTTTATCACATGTTTCTTCCTTAAATGAGATGTCTGGATTGCCCCGACACCGATGACGCATAACACAACAAACGGTAGAAGGTTTACGCCCCCCTCTTTCTGTATATCCGCCGGTGTCGGTGTTTTCTTTTGCTGAACAGAAGGGATAAGTTCCGCTAGAACATCACTTGGTTGGGAAATTGTAGCGGATTGATCGTTTTGGACAATCTTCATTGTCGTATGTGATGGTTGCTCGGGATCTTGAACAGGGGCAATTATTTCTGCCGAGTGATCCATTTTTGCAACATCGTCAAGAAGTTCTTGCAAATCTTGTTGCATGGTGTGAACCTCTGGCTCTATCACAGGGGCTACAATCGGCTTTGATGATGCCACGGATTGGGATACCGGTTTTTCTATAACAGGATGTGATGCCGGTTCTTCCACTGTGGGTTTTGTAGTGACAGCCACTTGCACCGGTGTGTGGGAAGGTTGCGGTTCGGGTAATGCGGTCGGGCTACTTTGCTTCTCGGCCTGCTCCATCTCTGCCAAGCCCTCCATTAAATCCAACAAATCCTGTTGAACAGTTGGAACACCATTTGTTGCCGTCATCTTATGAGAGGTTGAATCCGATGATGCCACAACAGGTTGGGGTGCTTTTGCCGAATTTTCCAATTCATCAAGTAAGTTAAATAGTTCTTGTTCCGCCGGTTGAACATCGGCAACCATGGGAGCCTGAGTGTTCTGTGATTGAGAAGGAGAAACTGTTTTGTCCTCTTGCTTGGGATGCTCCATTTCCGCAATAGCATCAAAGAGATCTTGTAAATCTTGTTGCGCGGGGGTGGCCTTTGTCATAATTATATCTGGGGATATAGAACTAGAAGCGGTAGAAATAACCGGTTGAACGGCATTTGTTGAAGCAGCAGTCTGTATATTTGTTCCCTTATCAGACTCATCCAAAATAGACATGTCAATGGGGAATGGCGGTTCCCCGATATAAACGGGATAGTTGACAAGTGTTTGATCAATGGCGCGCTGTTTTAAATACTCGGCCCATCTTTTCGCTTCGGCTTTTTTGTCAAAAGTGCCGTCTTCCCATGCTTTTTGGCGTTGAGCCAAAATACGGTCGCGCTCTTGTAAAATTTTTCTGAGGGGCGTTTTATCC
>JAXFZX010000014.1:0-3569 GCA_034184445.1 Pseudomonadota bacterium
GGTGTCAACGGTATTGAATACGATTTCCAAAGCTTTAATAAATGATCATCGTGTAGAGTTAAGGGGCTTTGGGGTGATATCGGTTCGTAAACGCAAACCGCGGGCAGCACGCAATCCGAAGACAGGTGCCGGTGTTCAAGTGTCGGCTAAGCGGGTGCCGTTTTTTAAGGCTGGTAAGGCTATTAAAGAGGCTCTTAATAAGCAAGGTTAAGCATATATGAATTGGATTACGGGACACAAACGGTCAACCGTTAAGAAAACGCATATCCATACGGATGTTCCAGATGATTTTTGGAACAGATGTCCGTCCTGTGATTCTATTCTGTTTCATGAAGAAATTGAAAAATCGGACTATGTTTGTCCCCGATGTGGATATCATTTTAAATTGCCGACCAAGCGTCGGTTTGAAATGATGTTTGACGAGGGGAAATATACTCTGATACAATTGCCGAAGGTCAAAGAAGATCCGTTAAAATTTTCGGATTTGAAAAAGTATGCAGACCGGTTAAAAGAAGCCCGTAAAAAGACACATGCCGAAGACGCTATTCAGGTCGCTCACGGCAAAATCGGCCAAAAAAATGCCGTTGTGGGTGTGTTTGATTTTAATTTTATGGGGGGATCCATGGGTACGGCCGTTGGAGAAGCTATTCTGACGGCTGTTCAATTGGCTTTGTTGCAAGAGGCGGCCTTGATCCTAGTGCCGGCATCTGGTGGGGCGCGTATGCAAGAAGGAATGTTGTCTTTAATACAAATGGCCCGAACGACTATTGGTGTCAAAAAATTAAAAACAAAAAAATTGCCGTATATTGTGGTGTTGACAAATCCGACAACGGGTGGCGTGACGGCTTCATTTGCTATGTTGGGAGATATTATTTTGGCTGAGCCTGCTGCTATTATCGGATTCGCAGGCGCGCGGGTGATTGAGCAAACTATCCATCAAAAATTGCCACCGGACTTTCAAAAAGCCGAGTATTTATTAGAACATGGAATGGTAGATGCCGTTGTTCCGCGTTCAGAGTTGAAGGCTAAACTGATGCAAATTTTATCCCTATTGATGGAATAGGAATATTTACTTAAAAATCAAAATGATATATTATGCTGTTTCCGATGATTCGCGGATTGATAAAAAACGCATAAAAAATTACCATAAAATGATTGCAAAAAAGATGAAAATCAGGTATAGTGCCTTTTATCATGAATGGGTAAAAGAGGCTATATGGAATTTGAACCGCACATACCGGTTTTGTTGGATGAAGTTGTTGCACATTTGGATTGTACACAATCGGGTGTGTATATTGACGGTACCTTTGGCGCAGGTGGATATACACGGGCAATTTTGAATGCGAATCCTTTAAACCGTGTTATAGGATTTGATCGGGATCCGAACGCGATGAAAACTGCGTTGGCAATGGAGGGACAATATCCTCACCGTTTTTCATTTATTCATGATTGTTTTGGAAATATGGCGGCACATTTGGATGAACAAGTTGATGGTATTGTGTTGGATTTAGGGGTTTCATCTATGCAAATTGATCAGGCCGAACGAGGGTTTTCTTTTCGGTTGGACGGACCGTTGGATATGCGTATGGGGCAAAATGGGCGCTCGGCAAAGGATTATGTGAATAGTCTTTCAGAAAAAGAATTAGCAGATATTTTATTTACTTATGGTGAAGAAAAAGCATCTCGCAAGATTGCGGCAGCTATTGTGCGGGAACGGCAACAAAAACCCATTATTTCTACGATGCAGTTGGCGGATATTATTCATTCGGTTATGCCTCGGCCTAAGGACGGTTCGGATAGTGCTATGCGCTCTTTTCAAGCCCTGCGCATTTATGTCAATGATGAATTAGGGGAATTGGAACGTGCCCTAGATGCATCGGCGCATTTGCTTAAACCAAATGGTCGGTTGGTGGTGGTGTCTTTCCACTCCTTAGAAGATCGGTTGGTTAAAAATTATTTGATTCAAAATTCTAAAGCTCATACCCATCAAAACAGGTATGCTCCTGAGATGGTGGCTGAGGCCGGCCTTTATACCGTTTTAACGCGTAAGCCCGTTGTGGCAGGGGAGGCTGAATTATCCCGTAATGTCAGGGCGCACTCTGCCAAATTGCGTGCCGCACGGAGGATGCCTTAAATGAAGTGGGGGTTGGTGTGTATATTGGGGACATTCGGAACATGCCTGATGATGTTTGTTTTAAAATACAAAGTCATTGAAAAAGAAGACGAATTACGGGCCATTACCGCTCAAATCGTTAAAGATGAGCGCGCCATTCATATGTTAGAAGCCGAATGGGCAGTTGAAAATCACCCCAAACGATTGCTGGAATTGGTTAAATCTCAAACGCATTTAGAACCGATTAAGGCCGAACAAATCCAAAATCCGGATGATTTGCCGATAAAAGAAAATGTGTCTCAGCCGGAGGATACCCCATGAGGTTCTTTCGGAATAATGAGGCTTTTTATTACGCTGGTCAGGAAATCCCTCAGCAAAAATTGGATCGCTATCGGTGTTTAGATGCCGCAACCAAAGGGGTTTTAAAAACAGCGGAATTTCGGGCCGGTGTCATTATTTTCGGTTTGACGCTTTTGTTTTGCATAATTTTGGGAAAATTGTTTTTTTTGACGGTTATGCATTACGAATCTCGCAGTTTTCAACCATCTTCTTTTAAAACAAGTGTATCCTTTAAACGGCAAAACATATTGGACAGAAACGGACTTGTTTTGGCGACAAGTATTCCGACAACCGATCTTTCCGTAAATCCTAGAAAGATTAAAGACCCCGAACAAACGGCTAAAACTCTGGTTCAGGCGTTACCGGATTTGGAGTATGAAGATGTTTTGAGTAAGTTAAAGAGTCCGCGCCTTTTTCAATATATCAAGCGCAATATTACACCGGCGGAAAGTCAGGCGTTATTGTGGGTGGGAAACCCTTATCTAGAGGAAACGAATAATGAAAAACGCGCCTACCCGCAGGGAAGCCTTTTTTCCCATATTTTGGGCGGGGTGAATGTGGATAATGTGGGAACAGCCGGTCTTGAAAAGGCTCATGAAGATGAATTGAAAGAGAAAGATGTTCAATTATCTCTTGACACAACGGTTCAGGGAATAGTTCACCAAGTCTTGACCGAACGCATCAAAAAATATCAAGCTGTTGGTGGTTTCAGTATCGTGATGAATGTTAATAACGGTGAAGTATTGGCTTTGGTGTCATTGCCGGACTATGATCCGGAACAACCCGCAACTCCCGAGACCATGGAAAATCGGTTTAATAAAGCGGCCCTCGGTACATATGAATTTGGATCGGTGTTTAAATTATTTAATACGGCTCTGGCCTTGGAAAGTGGGGCTATTAAAGTGACGGATTCGGTTGATGCAACACGCGGGTCAGTTAAAATCGGTAAAAAAATAATTGAAGATTTTAATGGCGGTGAAAACAGGTGGTTGACAGTACCTGAGGTTTTAATGCATTCATCTAATATCGGGTCGGCTCAAATTGCTTTAAAAGCGGGTTGGCAAAAGCAAAAAGCCTTCTTTGAAAAGATGGGTTTTTATGATCAATTGGATCTTGA
>JAXFZX010000015.1:0-6464 GCA_034184445.1 Pseudomonadota bacterium
AACGCGTCTTTAGGAGGGTAAAGGTAACGTTGATGGGTGTGTTTTTCACTAGAAGGTGTTTTCTTTTTTTATCTGTATTTTTAGCCTCTTTCCTGTTGCTAAATTCCATTTTGCTCTTTTTTTTGTTTTTTTCTATCGCTAAAAAATGCAGTGAAAAAATACTCAGGAGCCATTGCTATTGCTGGCTTTTCTTCATTTTTATTTTTTTCCTATCCAAAACAAAAGGAGTAAATTCAAATTATTGAGCTTTTTACACGTTAAAAAAAATATCGTTGCTATGGGGGTACCTTTTAAATAAAACCTCTTTTGGGTGAGATGACACAGGAGCTGAGGAGTTGACCTGGAAATTAATTGCCAATTTTTTCATTTTACTTTCCTTTAAAGATGGTGTATTATGCCACCATGTCAAAGCAAAGATGGTATACATATGACAATGTAAAAAGCGCATTTCAAGAGTGGTTAAAAAATCCCAACCCTACGACAGGTAAGGTGTATTCTTCTAACACAATTAAAAACTATCTGTCAGATATTGATAACGTCACCCTCTCTTTATATTATAAAAAGAATGTACCAGCTTGGGAATTTCTTGCAACTGAAATTTGTGCAGCTCTTACCATTTATAATGAAATCAATAAAGGGGGGCATATTATTGCTTCGTCTGGATCTTCAATAAAAGAACAGATTGAATATCAAAAAAGGGTCGCTAATCAACTTCAAGATGCACAGCACATCAAAAAGGTATTTTCTGTCAAATTGTACGTGCGTGATTCTCACAAAGATAATTATATCGGGCGCATTCTACAAAGCGAACTGTCTTTTCATCTCTCCTTGTTTGATTCCATTGCTCGGATGTTTGGAAAAGTTATTGAGGAAAGCTCTTTAGCCGCACTGGGGAAGATGTATGATCATAATCTTGATGAAAAAATTGCTCGAAATTTTGCAAAAAAAGGTTTTCCTAAAGGTATTGTGGATGAAAATGGTATTCAATTAATTGTAGATTCCCAAAAAACAAAAGAAACAACCAAACAGTTTAACGCTCTTGTTTTATTTGCTCAGTTTCTTCAAGGAACTTTGAAAACAGGGAAACGAATTCCAACTTATAGCCGCTTGTTAACTGGGGGAAAAGATAAATTAAGGGTGGGTTCAAGGATTGTTTACTTAACGATCCCCACAGGGATTGACGACACTTTATCCACAATTGAGTCTGAAACTCCTTTTGAACCTGTTGTAGCCATTACATGGTATGGGAATAAAATTCCCAGCCTGCCAGCCAAAGGTTCTTTTTCAAAACGAGAGATAGCTGAATTTTTTAGGTGTGATGTTCATACACTTGGTAGAATTCCTAAATTCAAGAGCAAAAGGAAATATACCTCAGCAGAAATAACAGCTTATATGGAGGATCATTCACAGTTTTTAACTCATCCAGGAGTTAAATACAACAAGGCGGATAGTACCCTTAACAAGAAGTTCACTTTTTGGAAAACAGTTAGCGAAATTACTGAAGACAAAAGTGAACAAAGGTATTTGCAGGCTCATTATGAAATATTCACTTATGTGGCATATGTTCCGGGGAATAAACGTTTTTACGCTCCGGAAGTGAGAACATACTTTAGAAAGCATCCTCGCAGGAAAAATAAAGCATAAAAAAATCAATTCTGGAACACTTTGATTTTATTGTGTTCTGGCCGATTGTTTTCGTTATTATACATTTTAAAAAAAGTAGAATTGTTGACAAAAAACTCCTTTAATAATATATTTTACGCATGTTAAACAAAAAACATGAAAGGAAAAATATATGTCTTATTCAAGGGATCAGCACGATATTGACACAGATATTGTTAATTATTGTGTTTCGGAGAAAAAGGAATTTAGGATTGCTACTGCGTTTGATTACGCGATGGAAGCGTTAAAAGATAACCCTGTGTATATATTTGATGACAAGGGTAATAAAAAGGATGTGACGCGCGACGTTGTTTGTCGGATTGAAGCAAATGAAAAAGCGGTTGCAAGAATCGCGGCAAAGATTGAATACGAAGCGGAAAAACGCCAGAAAGAGCAATTTGAAAAGAAAGCAAAAAAAGCAGAAAGAGAAGGTGTTCCTGACTTAGATCGATTGGTGGATAACCTCTATTTTTTAAATATACAAACAGGGGCTAGTTATCTAGGGCTGGTATGCTTTTTGATGCAGATGAAATACTCACGCCTTCACCAATTTAAAACAGACAAGAAAAGCATTGTTTATTTTTATGGTCCACAAGAGGATGGTAAATCTGCCACAGCACGGGCAATCTTTGAATATGAAGGTGATTTTGGTATTCCATACCGTATCTGCGATACAAGTGTTTTAACGGATAGACATGAAACAAAATTATGGACAAGTCACCTTATATGGGGGGATGAAATTTCTGCAAGCACTTTTGAGCGCAACAAATTGGTAAATGCCATCAATGGTGGACAGCATGATATTGATCCAAAGTATGAAAACCATAGGACGGTGTTTATGAATGGAAACTTCATTTTTACCAGTAATGAACCTGTTACCATGCAGCAACGTCGTTATTCTGCTGTTGAATTTGGGGATAGTGAAAATGTAAACACTATTACGCTTGCCCCAGGGGAATTAAAGAGCCACATTGCAGCTATTGTGGAAAGTCTCCCCTTAATGAAGCATTACGGAAAAATTTACCATGAGATTTCCGTAGAAAATCAAAACCGCTTAAATGTTTTGGGATTTTCACCTATTATGTCTATGGGGTGCGATTGCTTTGGTAATGTAACCCCTGAAGATAATCCAAAGCCATTAATTTTTCCAACCCACCACCTTTATAACTTCATAATGGATAAATACACCAGACAAATGATAAAATCTGATTGGCAAAAATCAATTAAAAAGGCACTTGAACATTTAACAAAACAAGGGTTGCTCAATCAAAAGTCATATAAAAGTAGCACCAAATACTATGAAATGTCTGCCGGGCAGTACCAGGAAATTTGTGCTCAATATAGTGATCCCCTTCTTAAGGGTGACAAAAAAATTGAAAAGGCAGACTTAAGGGCATTATTAGCACCTTATTTTACCACTAGTTCACCCACGAGGAAATCAACTGATGCTACACCAGATAAAACGGTAGCTTCCGACAAAGAATCACTTTCTACAGAAGAGATTGCTGATACAATCCCTGAGACAAAACCAAGCAAGGAAATTTCCATTGATCTGGAAACTTATTCCGACGTGGATCTTGCTAATGGTGTTTATAAATATTCGGAATCACCCTCGTTTGAAATCCTTTTGTTTTCTTATTCGGTCAATGGGGGTGAAGTTAAAACAGTTGATTTTGCTTCTGGTGAAAAAATCCCTGAGGAAATTATCAATGATTTGACGGATAACACGGTTATCAAATGGGCTTTCAACGCAAACTTTGAACGCATCTGTTTGTCGGTTTGGTTACAAAAAAATTACCCACAATATTTTAAGGGGTATGATTCCGATGAAGAAACACTTAAAAAGTACCTTGATCCTGTCTCCTGGCGTTGTTCCAGTGTATGGAGTCGTTACTGTGGACTTCCTTATAGTTTAGCTGATACGGTAAAGGCCTTAGAATTGCCTGTTCACAAAATGGCAGCTGGGACTTCGTTAATTAAATACTTTAGCTGTCCATGCCTTGCTACTAAGGCAAATGGGGGTAGAACGCGTAATTTACCTAAAGATGATCCCCAAAAATGGGACTTGTTTAAAGATTACAACAAACAAGATGTTCTGGTAGAAATGGCTGTTAAAAAAGCTTTGGCAAACAATCCAGTACCAATTTCAGTTTGGGATGAATATGTCCAGGACCAAAAAATCAATGATCGGGGTATTAAAGTCGATATGAAAATGGTAGACGCAGCTGTTGAATTAGATGATAAAAACAAACAACTTCTTACCACAAATATGACAGCTCTTACTGGGTTAGAAAATCCTAACAGCAATAAGCAGTTAATGGGATGGTTAAAAGCTCGTGGTATTACCACAAAATCTTTGGATAAGGAAGCTATTCAAAATCTTTTGTCAACACCGGATTTGGATTCGGACGTGAAAGAGGTATTGGAAGGTCGCTTGCAATTAGCTAAAAACTCTGTTTCCAAATATATCACCATGAAAGAAATGGCCTGCTCAGATGGTCGAGTAAAAGGAAGTTTCTTGTTCTATGGAGCTACTCGCACAGGTCGTTGGACTGGACGCGGCGTTCAATTTCAAAATCTTCCCCAAAATCATATAAGTGGAAAAGATTTGGATGACAGAAGAAACCAAATTTTAGACGGAACTTTACCTCTGTCGGAAAATGTTTCTTCCGTCCTTTCTGAATCAGTGCGGACGACTGTTATTCCCCCTTCTGGTTACAAATTCATTGTGTCAGATTATAGCCAAATTGAGCCCAGAGTATTGTCTTTAATGGCTGGCGAAACATGGCGCTTGGATGCTTTTACGTCAGGGAAAGATCTTTATTGTGCAAGCGCTTCCCAAATGTTTGGTGTTCCTGTGGAGAAAAACGGTCAAAATGCAGATCTTCGCGTAAAAGGTAAAATTGCTGAATTAGCTTTGGGCTACGGTGGAACAGAAGAAGCTTTAAAAAATATGGGAGCTCTTAAACTGGGATTAACAGAAGAAGAATTACCTAACTTAGTCAAATCATGGCGCGCATCAAACAAGCATATCTATAACTTCTGGTGGAAAGTTGGAGCTACCGCTATGGAAGCAATCCAGTATCGTGGGTATCGTCGAATTGGGGATTTATGCTTTGAATGTCGTGAAGGAAATTTGTATATTAAATTACCCTCTGGTCGGGAATTATGCTATCGGAATGTTCTTTTAGAAAAAACGGAAAAGAATGGAAAAAAATATAATAATATTAAGTTCTTTGGTGTTACCACGCAACAGAGCTGGGGAAAATTGGGCACTTATGGTCCAAAATTGGTTGAAAATATCGTCCAAGCGATCAGTCGTGATATTTTAGCCTATGCGCTTCAAAACTTATCCAACTATCGTGTGGTGGCACATGTTCATGATGAAGTGGTTGTGGAGGTGCCAAAGGATACCCCGGTTAATACCATCACAGACATTATGGAACAAACCCCACCCTGGATTGAAGGGCTTCCATTAAAAGCTGAAGGGTATGAGTGTCAATATTACCAAAAACAATAAAATAAAAATTATTTTAATCCACAAAAATGAATCGGGGCGGTTCTATAAAAAAGAGCTGCTCCGGTTGGTTTTATCGCACGCATGTGGCATTGAATCAGTGAGGGTGAATCCATAAAAACAACGTAGGGTGATTCCCATGAATCACTTTGTTTATAATATGGGCAATTCTACTTCACATAAAGGACAATAAAAATGAAGTACAGGACAAATACACCTTCAACACTCCTAAAAGATACCCTGAATGAATGGGCTAACAGATACTATCACCCCAAATACTTTTTGACGGTCCAATTTCCTGAGTGGGAACAAAAAAATAACCCCTGGGATGCACAGGAAAACCTTAGGGATGTGATGTCTTGTTTTGAACGCCAACTCCTAGGCAGACATTGGAACAATAAACACCTCCCATTTATGGTTTTTGTGGAAAAAAATGAATCCTATGGCTGGCATTACCATATTCTATTAGGTAAGCAGGGATTTTCAAAAAGAACCCTAAATAAGGCGATTTCAACAACCACCACCATTAAGGGAATTCCCTATTACAGCATGTTATTGCTTCCTATTAGCAAGACAAAAGATAAAGTGTTTTATTATTCTGAAAAAGGACTTCACGTGAACCAAAAATTTCAATTTAATTCTGATAGGATTATCCTAAGCCATGACTTATTTCATTTACCTTATCAAAATCTTTCTGAAGGTAATTTTAATTCCCTTATTTTCCTGTGGATTTTATCCTATTTAATCAAAAAAGCGCCTGTTAAACATTCCTAAGCGCAGTGAAGGTTTTTTACCCCAAAATGATACCAATTTAGCCCAAAACTATTCTTTAAAACACACAAAAAGATACCTAGAATCATCCTAGAACACTCACTGTCATCAACCCCCATCAAGAGCTACATCAAAAGAAAAACCTGTATCCTAGATTGATTAAAAATAATTTGTTTAAAAGCAACAAAAATCCCTGCAATTCCATAAAAAGAAAGCAACGATACTGTTGCCTTCTTTTACCATTCATCTGCTGCCATAACTGTCAATACTCTTGTCGTTATTGTCTCATCTGAAGCATCTTCTGAACCATATCTTAAATTTTTGTCATAATAGTCAATCTTCCATATAATCTTTTCCCCCTTATGTTCAAACTTCCCAAAATCATGTTCTTGATACGGATCATTTCCTTTGTTAAAATCATTAAAATTTAAGACGCGTTCCAAAATTTCCGTTTGCTCTTCATCTGATTTACTGCGTATTCCAAGTGTGAGAATTACTTTTCCACCAAGAAAGG
>JAXFZX010000016.1:0-14587 GCA_034184445.1 Pseudomonadota bacterium
AAAGGTTATACGGACACACGTGAAGCGGCGATTACGTCTGCTTACACAGCTGCAGATACAGCGACATTGAATTCTGCCAAAGGTTATACGGACACACGTGAAGCGGCGATTACGTCTGCTTACACAGCTGCAGATACAGCGACATTGAATTCTGCTAAAGGTTATACGGATACACGTGAAGCCGCAATTACGGCTGCTTATACCGCCGCGGATACAATAACGCTGAATACAGCGAAAGATTACACGGACACACGTGAAGTCGCTATTACAGCTGCTTACACTGCTGCTGATACGGATACCTTAAATTCAGCTAAGTCCTATACGGATGATGCCACCTTCATGAAAACTGATGGCAACAACTTCAACGAAGGTGATAGTGTTATCTCGGCGATTAAGTCTTTGGATAATGCTTCAGGTGATCAAAGTCAATTTGCAAACAGTCGCTATCTGGATGCCAATATGACCAGTGCTGATGCGATTATGAGTTTGGATCGTAATCTAGATTCTGTTGATCATCGGATTCGCACGATGGAAAAAGAAATGAAAGGTGGCTTTGCCTCTGTGGCGGCATTGTCGGCCTTGGCCCCGAATGCGCGAGCGAACGGAAATACTCAAATTGCCCTTGGCACAGGTATCTATCGTGATCATCAAGGCTTGGCTATCGGTGCTTATCACTATTTTGATGATAACATCTTGGCAAACATCGGTGCATCGTATGCCGGGGATAAGAGTGCTATGCTCCGTGCAGGTGTCACATTTGGCTGGTAAACTGATAAGACTTCCAAAAAATCCCTGCCTGTTGGCGGGGATTTTTTTTACCAGTTATAAAATTTAGGATAGAGAGTTATTACAATTTAATTTGAATTTCTTTTGTAAATGTATTGACGACACTTGTTGAGCCCTGCCGTTTGAAATAGGAATACTCATCCCGCACAGATGATTCCAAAACCGTTGGAATACCAACATTTACAAATGATTGGGCTATTCCTCGCATACCGGCAACAGAAATGCTTTTTTTTGTTTGGTGTGTATGTTGAAGATGTTGTTTTTTCATAAAGAACCTCCCTTACTGTATGAAATACAGTTCCTATTTTATCAATTTTTTATTTGGTTGTCAATACGATAATTTAACTTCAAAAATTAAGGGGTGTCCTGTTGACACCCCAAGGGATAGATACCTATCTACCTTTTCTTTTCTTACGTCCCCATAAATAGGCAATTCCCATTCCAATCAACAATGTTTTTGTCCCCCAACCACTACTAGAAGAGCTGCCGGACGAAGATTCACCCCTAGATCCATGATTGGAGGAGGATTCTCTACGATTGGCAATCTCTCTGGCACGTTCCTCAACATGCTGTTGAACAGCTTCTTTTTCCGCTTGATTTAGCTCAACAATTTGCTGATACGCTTCTGTTTTATGACGAGGCGTCAATTTATCATACTGTGCCATATCTTCTTTACCGATATTGGTGATAGAACGGGCAACTTCATCAACCGTTAATAATAAGGCTTTATTATCTGGATGTTGCTCCCGATAGGCCCGTGCGGCATCAATGGTTGCTATAAAAACGGCCTCTACATCATTGGTATCTACCTGACCCTTTGAAATAGCATCGCGGGTAGATTTAGAAATGTCAGTTAAGGCTTGCTGTGTTTCATTCGGGTGCATTCGTTGCCAAGCCATTTGTTGCTTAGTTGACCATCCCATGCTGGGTCCCAAAGCTGTCATAACTTTACTTTGTGTAGCAGGTAAATTTTCCGGTTTAACCGGCAAGCTCTGTAGCACATCACGACAGTTCATATAAAAACTCAACACATCTTCCATTAATTCATTACGTGTTCGTCCATCTGTTCGAATATAAAACCGTATTGGTTTACCATCTGGTTGCTCAAGTCTGACGACATTGTGAATTTTTTTAAGAGAACCCCGTGTGTATTCTGGATTAAATATATCGCCAAAGGGTAGCCCTTGTTCTTGAATTTCTTTGTTCATATAGTCAAAATGTGTCTTAAATACTAGATCCGGCGCATTTTGTAATTTTGCGTAGTAGTCTATATCCTTATATCCTGCCCATCTTAGACCGATAAGGTGATTTCCTTTTTTACCGATAATTTCGGCTGGTTTTTGTGGCGTTTGAACCTCTTGAACGGAATTTGTTGTCATTGGTTTTACTGAATTGGCTTTATCCCTTTCCAACGCTTTTCTAACCATATTGGTTGTTGCTTGTTGAGGATTTGAAACCACAGCAGGAGCCGGCCCTTGTTTCTTAGCTTGCGTCACTGGTTGTTGTGTCACAGGGGCCTTGGTTGGCTTGTCGTCCTTATCCGATCCCGAAAAAGCAGATTTCCCTGCCCAGAACACCACTAATGCAGAGAGTGCCGAAATTCCCCCTACAATTATACGTCGTCTTGTTTTGCGTTTAGCGCAGTCCTTTACGATAGTATCGGCATCGTTTTTTAGTGTAAAACAAGGTTTGTCCTGTGCCAATTTAACGGCTTTATTATCCACGGACCCTTCTGGCTTTTCAATGACGGTTTCCAATGCTTGGCGTTGTGCGTCTATGCCCAATAACTCGGCGCGTCTTTCCTTTAAAAAGTCGGCAAAGGTTTTGGTGCTATTTTGTTGAAGCCATTGATTATCCAAGTTTTTAATCACGAATGCGGCATATTTTTCCTTGTCCCTCTTGATCTCAGTTTCAGGTTTTTTACCCAATTCCATAAACGATAACCAATCGGGCATATTTTTGCGATCTAATTCTAATGCTTCTCGTAAATATTCATTGGCTTCTTTCCGCTGGTCTAATGTTGAGTAAGTATCTAATAAAGCATCATCTATTATGGTTCCATCTGCTGGATAGTTAGCAGGATTTTCGGGGAAATGTGTCCCATACATGATATTAAAAACTTTAAATAGAGATGTTTCTTTAGCGATTCTTAATTTTTCGGCGCGTTCGGCTTCAAGCTGAACCCGCTCCTCAATCAGGTATTCTGGCGTTTGGGTTTCGGCATTAGGTGGAGGTGTGCTTCCATATAGGTCTTTCAACATATTCTGTCGTTTTATGGGACTCATACCACGATAGTCAAACAGCTTCTTTACCGGAGAACGCCAGAAACGAAAGAAAAATTCTTTATCATCCATTCCATCAGTTGCCAGACTATGGGGTGTTGGCAATAAAAATTTGCTTCTTTTTGCTCTGTCATTATAATCAGCGGTAATTTGTGTTTCTTGCTCATCCAATAAATCTTGGATTTCTCCCTGTTGGGTAAGGATATCATTGACCACGCGCGCAGGGGTAGAAATATCTGGCGGGACAAGACGATTTTCTTTATCTTTTTCCGGTGGATACAATAATGCCCGAATAGCATAGGGATAAAGTGCTCCATTTGAATCTTTTTTTCCACTATCAAGTTGGTATCCACCTTCATCTAATAGTTCTCTTAATTTTCGTGCAATGCTTCCGCTCGGATACTTTTCTATTTCTCTTTCTGTGTTTTCTAAAATTTCAACGGGTGTTGTTCCTGTTATACCCAAGTATTCGACAACTGTTTTATTTTTATCGGCATTTTGTATTGTCATGGTCAAATCCTCCTATACAAGGTTATCAAGCATTCATACTTTAATTATAGCACAAATTGAAACCTTGTCAATTTTTTTTGCCGAAAACACTTCCAAAACCCTGAGTTTTTGTATAAAAAGCCCGTTCGCGACCCGGGTCAATGTCAAGGCCTATACCGGTTAATTTCCCGTCTTTGATAGAACGCACGACCAATTCCATGGATCCAAGTGACAATCTATCCCCGATTTCTACATCACCCAGTTCGCGTTGCATAAAATCCATAATGGTCATATTTTGGGCGTAATCTGGGACTTTGATATCATATAAATTGACCAAATCATGGAATGTTGTGGCTGGCGCGATTGGAAAGTCTCCAAAGATACCGACTGATATATCAGGGGATATGGCATCTGTTGAACCATAGAGTTCATCTAAAATGCCTCGTCTGCTTGCGGAAGGTAAAAATACATAAACTTTATCTCCACTTTGCAATCGTTTCAATGTACTACCTGAAAAATAGGCAAAGCCATCTCGCACAACCAAACTGGGTAGTGCCCATCGTGGAATTTTTTTACCTTGTACAACGGGGCTGCTATCCGTCAGCTCATATAAGACCAAAGAGCTATCCACTAGTCCGGGTAAATCTACACTATCCACCGCTGGATCTGAGTGGGTCGTTGGCACAACCACATGACACAGTTTTGCTACGGCAGGAATAAAAAAACCTTGAATTGAAAGGCTTAACAGCACCATAACAAAGATAATGTTGAAAAAGGCGTCTGCAAACGGTAATTCATACACAATCGGCATTAGGGCCAATAAAATAGAAGTTGCCCCCCTTAATCCCACGAATGCAATGAAATTTTTATCACGTGGGGTGTATTTCTTAAAAAAGGATAAAATACCCCATACCATAATTGGCCGGGCAATGAACATTAAAATTCCCCCTAATATCAGTGCCGGCAACCAGTACTCTTTTAACCCTGAAATTGTCACGAACACACCTAAACATGTGAACATGGTTATTTGCGACAGCCATGTTATTGTTTGTTGAAATCGGGATATCTGTGAATGGGAACGAATGGAACTGTTACCGGATAATATACCCGCAATATAAACGGCTAAAAATCCCGATCCGCCCAACAAATTTGTGACCGAAAATCCCAATAAGGCTAATCCAATAACAAATATGGGATAGAGAGCCGTTTCCAATTTGACTTGATTGACACAAAATGGGATAGCTTTTCCCAATAGGTATCCCATTCCTCCGCCGATTAAGATCTGCCCTAAAAACATAAGCCCCAAGCTCCAATAGGATGATAGGTCTGAGGTTGTCTGACTTTGGACAAGGGTAATGCATGACAAAGTTAAGAAAATCGCCATAGGGTCATTTGCACCGGATTCAACTTCTAGGGTTGCTTTCATTTTTTCCCGTAAAGTAATACCTTGTGATCGCAATAAAAAGAAAACAGCAGCCGAATCGGTAGAACTGATAATTGCGGCCAACAAGCATGCCGGTATCCACCCAATGTTCAGCAAATATTTCCCAAACGGTGCCATCAATACCATTGTGGCGATAACCCCAAAGGTTGCTAATGTAATAGAAGCACGACTGGCCAACTTATAATTTTTCATTTCTGTTTGAAAACCGCTATCAAACAAGATCAAAGCCAAAGCAAGTGACCCGATAAAAAAGCAAATTTTGGGTCGCCTTAAAATTTCCAGCATTTCAAATCCGCTGGTTCCCGCAATCAATCCTACACAGAGAAAGATTAAAATTAACGGTATTCCAATCCTTAATGAAACAAGGCTTGTTAAAATGGAAATGCATAATAACAGAGCAAAAATCAGAATCGGTAAATCAACGAACGGCATATTTTATGAATGATCCTCCGATTGATGATGAGATCGCAATTTTAAAGAGGTTAATTTATAACTGACCATCGCAGTATCACGTCCTGATTTAGCCAACCTGTTATACATGCGTTCTATTTCTTTGTCCAAGTATGCTTTTTCAATTTCATTTTCTAATTTTTGACGGCTATCCGACAAAGGACTTTCCATGGCTCTGTCTTTATCATCTAAAATCCAGATGACGGGTTTATCGGGATACTTTACTTTTTGATCAATAACATAGGGAAGGTCATGAATAATTTTTTCAACGGTTTCACGGGCTTCTTTTTTATCCATTCCTTTACGATAGTATCTGCCAATCATTTCAAAGGCGATTCCTGCCTCTAAACTATCATCTACGACAATAAAAGGCATTGGATCAGAAAAACCCTTTAAGTTCATGTCTTTTAAATATTCTAATAAATGGTGAAAGAAACCACTGATATTATATAGGACAAAGGGCTTAAAATTCAAAAAGCCGTCTTGCATAGCAACACAATCGTATGCCAGCTCGTCCAATGTTCCGACACCTCCTGGCGTAAAGATAACAAAATCAGCATTGAGTAATTGTTGCTTTCTCTCTTCCAATGTATGGGCTACAATAATATCGGATACTTCTGATAGAACTTCATCATTTTCATATAATGCCAAATATTCCTTGGTGGTCACGGCATGAATGGGTGTTTTTTGGGATTTATGCTTTTCGCGGCCCCAAGCGTTTAAAACCCCGCGTGCTACAGCCCCCATAATACCTTTTGATGATAACCCAAAGTCTAGACGATAATGATGTCGACCGATTTCCTGTCCCAACCGAAAGGCTTCATCTTCATAAATTTTTGATCGTCCCGAACGGGAACCGCCTGCTACAAAGACGCGGGTTGTGCCTTGATTGTTTTGGTTAATAAAGGCCGATGCGACCTTGCCGATTTTGGCCTTTACCTTTCTTTTTTTAGGGACGGGTTTTTGTTCCTGTCGTGACAGGCCAACCCCCCGTGAAGAAAAAATTTGTTTCAGCGATTTCATGTGGTCCCCTCATTTTATCGGTTCCTATATAATACAGCACATTTTTAAAAAAAATGCTAGCATTTATCAAAAAAAAATGCTAAATTTTAAAAAAAATTAAGGGAAAGGGGTAAAATATGAAAAAAATACTTGCGATAATATGTTTAATGATAATGCTATGTTGTGGATATATGGGATATACATACTATAAAACGGGACATATGCCATTTCAAAAAAAACAACCCGTGGCTCAGGCTGCACATCCCGCACAAGCTGTTGATGTGATTACGGTGTCAATGCATCAGGTGATCCCTGAGGCTAGCTTTGTCGCCAAAATTGAAGCGCGCGATAAAGTAGGCTTGCGTGCTCGTGTCACCGGTTTTTTACAAGAAAAAATGTTTAATGAAGGTGACATTGTCGCAAAAGGTCAACCTTTATTTCAAATAGAAAAAGTCAATTTTGAAGCCCAAGTTCGCCAGGCCAGTGCCAATTTGGCTAAGGCCGAAGCTGCTGCTGTAAATGCCAAAGCTCAATACGAACGGATTGAAACACTCTTTAAAACAAAAGATGTTTCCGCTTCTAAGTTGGATGAGGCCAAAGCCGAACAGGATTCGGCCATAGCCACAGTGAATCAGATGAAGGCTTCATTGGATTTAGCCCAAAAGGATTTGGAATACACCACTATCGTGTCCCCCATTGATGGTAAAATTGGTGAAAAAGCCTTTTCTGTGGGAGAATTAATTGGTCCAAATTCCGGTGTTTTGGCGGAAATTGTTTCCATTAACCCTATTGATGCCGTTTTTTCGGTCAGTGAAAATCAACTCTTAACCCTGCAAGAACAATTTGCCCATGAATCCGAAGATCGTGTTCGCTTCATTACCTCCAACGGTAAAGAGTATCCATTGCCCGGTAAAATCAACTTTGTAGATGTGGCTTTGGATGAAACAATGAATACCTTAAAAATTAAAGCCGTTTTTCCAAATCCGGATAACCGTTTGATTTCGGGACAATACGGACGAGTCCTTTTAAAAGGAAAAGATCCGATAGATAAAATTGTGATACCCATGAAGGCCGTTCAACGCGATTTAACCACCAGTTATGTTTATCTTTTAGATAAAGAAAATAAGGTTGTTAAACAAGAAATTACGACCGGTTTAGAACTTCCGAATTTTGATGTCATTATTGAATCGGGTCTTTCCGGCGGAGAACGGGTTATCGTTGCCGGCTTTCAAAAAATAGCGGTTGGTATGACAGTTTCCCCGAATCCAGTGAAAGAGTAATTAATGAAAAAGTATATTTATCTTTTAATTTTCTGTTTATTATTGGCTTTTTCCCTGACATCCGATGCGTGGACTACCATTGAGACTCGTCGACTATCTACTTATAGGAACCTAAGAAGCGTTATTTTTGTGATTAGTGGTCCACTTTTAATTATTTTATCGTTGATTGCCTTATGGAAAAGGAAATTATGGAAAGTTGTTAGATTGATATTTGTTTTTTTAGTTGTAATTGCTACCTCTGGGCGAACATTTGATTATATGACAAGACAATATATGTCACCCCATGATTTTTGCTTTGGAACCTTGGGATATCCCGAGATGTTATCTTATGGATATAATACATCGCGGGTTATGGAAAACACATTAAAACTATCAGAAAATCAAGAAAGAATATATTTTGATTGTATCAAAAGAGAAGAAGAAAAACAAAAAATAGAAGATATCAATTTGTGCGTTTTTGCGATATTTTTTGTTTATCTAATATACTTGATAACAAAATTCATTTTTCATTTATTTAGTAAAATCTTATCAAAATTTACGCAAAAAGGAATAAAATCATGATCGCAGATGCATTTATTAAACGCCCAAGGTTGGCTACGGTTATTTCGCTTGTTATTGTGATGGCCGGTATTTTGGTTTTTAGTTCCATGCCTGTTGAACAATATCCCAATATTGCTCCGCCTTCTGTTTCGGTTCAGGCTGTGTACCCCGGCGCAAACGCCAATGTGGTTGAAGAATCTGTTGCACAGCAAATAGAAACGGCCGTTAATGGGGTTCAGGATATGCTTTACATGAGCTCTACCAGTTCCGATGACGGTCAATATAATTTAATTGTCACCTTTAATGTCGGAACGAATCCCGATATTGCGGCGGTGAATGTCCAAAATCGGTTAAAAACAGTTGAAAGTTTGCTTCCCGAAGAAGTGGTTCATCAAGGTATTATTGTGAAATCCCGAATGCCTTCCATGTTGCAAGCATACACCATTGCTTCAAATAATCCGGAACATACATCGGCTTATATGACCAATTACGCCATTATTAATGTGAAAGATGAGCTTAGTCGTGTGAACGGTGTCGGTGAAGTTTTCCTATTTTCCACGCAAAATTACAGCATGCGGATATGGCTTAATAATGATAAGTTAAAAGCCCTTAAATTATCAACAAATGATATTTTGAGCGCGATTAAAAGCCAAAATTTACAAGCCTCTCTTGGACGAATTGGTGTGATGCCGACCACGGATGATCAACAATTTCAATTTTCATTAACAACGGATGGTCGTTTATCCACTCCCGAAGAATTTGGGAATATCGTTATTCGAGCCAATAAGGACGGATCGTTTTTATTGTTAAAAGATATTGCCCGCATTGAACTGGGTGAAAAATCCCAAGCCATGGAGACCGAATATAATGGGAAACCGGCGGTTGGGTTTGCTATTTTTCAATTACCGGGGTCAAATGCCATGGATGTGGCTAAAGCGGTAGAAGCCAAAATGGCCGAACTGAAAAAGAAAATGCCACCTGATTTTCAAGTGGATATCTTATTTGATACTGCTTCCTTTGTGAAAGGATCCATGGATGAAATTAAAAAAACGATTATAGAAGCATTTATTCTAATTGTTTTGATTACATACTTATTTTTAGGTACCATGCGTGCTACAATCATTCCAACATTGGCAATTCCGGTATCCTTAATCGGTGCTTTCATTGGAATGAGTATTTTTGGTGTCACAGCCAACACGATTTCTTTATTGGCACTTGTCTTGGCAATTGGTGTGGTTGTTGATGATGCTATCGTTGTGGTGGAAGATGTGGAATCGGTTATGCATGATAATCCCCAATTAAAGCCGGCAGAAGCCGTTAAAAAATCAATGGACCGAATTACGGCACCAATTATTGCTATCACGATGGTTCTTTTAGCGGTGTTTGTGCCGGTTGCTTTTACCCCCGGCATTTCGGGCATACTTTATCGTCAATTTGCGATTGCTATTGCGGCAGCCATGGTGATTTCAGGAATTAATTCTTTAACTCTCAGCCCTGCCATTTCCACAATCATTATGCGCCCTAATCAAAAGCCGTTTATCGTGCTTCAATGGTTAATGAAGGGAATAGACTATGCGCGTGATGGCTACTCGGGAACGGTTCGGCGGATATTACCGCTTTCCAGAATTGTTTTACTGTTTATGATTTTGTTTGGACTGGGGGGATATTGGCTTTTAAAGCATACGCCCAGTGGTTTTTTACCGGCCGAAGACCAAGGGGCTTTTATGGTAGAAGTTCAAATGCCTTCTGGAACTTCTTGGAACAGGACACATGATTTGATGAAATATGTTGCTAAACGGATAGAAAGTATTCCCGAAGTTGATAGCTATATGATGATTACGGGCTATGGGATGATGTCTCAGGTTCAAGCCTCCAATAGCGGCTTTTTTGTCATACACTTAAAACCCTACGCCGAACGTCAAGGTAAAGGTCAAGATGTATCCAGTATTATTGAAAAATTAGGGAAAAATGTCGCCGACATTAAAGAGGCTATCATTTTGCCCTTTAATGTGCCGGCCATCATGGGGGTCAGTACCTCATCTGATTTTGAATATATGCTTCAAAGCACACAAGGTGCAACGCCCGAAGAGTTAATGGGGGTGGCCCGTCAAATTATTGTCGCTGGTAATAAAGATCCGCGCCTGCAACGTGTAATGACCTTTTATACAGTAGACTCCCCACGCGTTAAATTGACGGTTGACCGGAAAAAAGCCTATGCTTTGGGGATATCTATTGCGGATATTTTTTCCACGATGCAGACAATGCTGGGTGGCACATATGTAAATGATTTTAACCTGTTCGGCCGTGTGTGGGAAGTTAATGTCCAAGGTGATATTATGGAACGGCGCACATTGGATGATATTTTTAAGATTAACATCCGAAATAACAAAGGTGAAATGGTTCCGTTAAAATCCCTTGTGACGGTAGAACGCACCATTGGGGCGCAATTTATTCAACGCTACAATAATTATCGTTCTATTAAAATAACGGGAGCACCTGCACTGGGACAGGGGACGGGTACCGCTATACAGGCTATGACCGAAATTTCCGATAAGGTTTTGCCAAATGGATATAAATACGAATGGACGGGAATGGCTCTGCAAGAACAAGCGGCCGGTCAAATGACTGTTTTGTTGTTCGGTATGGCTTTCTTGTTTGCCTATCTGTTTTTGGTGGCTTTATATGAAAGTTGGATTTTACCGCTTTCTGTAATGATTTCAATTGTTGTCGGATTTTGTGGGGCAATCGGCTTGTTGTTTGTGCGTGGGATTACAGATGATTTATATGCTCAGGCAGGCTTGATTGTTCTAATCGCATTGGCGGCCAAGAATGCCATTTTACTGGTTGAATTTTCTAAGGATCAACATGATAAAGAGCATTTGCCTATTCGTGAGGCCGCGGTAAACGGGGCTCATATGCGGTTTCGGGCGATTATGATGACGGCGTTTTCATCCTTAATGGGATTTTTACCGCTTGTATTTGCAAGTGGGGCAGGGGCCATGGCGCGCCGTGCCATCGGTTCATCTATCTTTGGTGGATTGGCGGCTGCGTCCTTTGTTGGGATATTCTTTGTACCACTTTTGTATGTCTTTTTCCAAGAGATGGTTGAATTTTTCTGGAAGAAAGGGGACGATACCTAGGATCGTTCATTTACTTTGTTTTCCAGTTCCCGAATCCGCCACGCCAGGGCGGAGTAGGCTACCCGTTTGCGATCGGCATCCATATCACTGGTTCTGATTTTTTCTCTCTTAAATTTTAAAAAGTTTAATCGATTTATATCTAAACGCCGAACAACTTCCTCCTGGGAAACAGGATCCCCAGGGATAATAATGGGCGTTGTTGATTTTGTCTTCATACGTTTAGCGTGAATTTCCCAATAAAATTTGCCGCTTTATATAGGCAAAGGTATTTTTGTTGACTGGATGATTGGTCGCATAATCTTCTAATTTTAGCAACAGATTAACACTTTCCAGTATTCCTTTTCGTTGCTCCGCCTTCCATTTCAGACGCATCATTAACTGCTTTGTATAAAGAGCCGCATTTTTCTTTTTTTCTTCTGCAGAAACAGGCATAAACCCCCGCTTCGGCTGCATGGATGACCGAACAACGGGTATCAAAGAAATCTTTGGGGGAATTTCTGATTTTTCGGCACGTCTTTTTTCTTCCTGCGCTTCTTGAATAGAAATGGTTTCATGCACCAACTGTTCATCTGCCCTTACTTCTGATAAAGCCTCGGCAACAGTTTTGTGTGGTGAGCCGACAAAAACCTCAGGTTGTAATCCCGACATAATAAACTCCTTTTCATAATTTTGATTTATTTAGGCGCAGTATAACATACTTTTTAATTTTTGTCAATGTTATTAGAATAACTATATGTAAAATCAAAATAAATTTATATTTGTGATACCTACGCGACATAAATGTGTATAAATCGGTCTTCTAAGGTTTAAGATGCTGATTATTTTATCCGGTTTTAAATCGCAAGGTTTTGATACCGTTATACTTTTTCCCGATTTAATCTGTCGGATTGTGCAACTGGGTAATTGTGATCTGCCGATACAGGATGATAAATAGACAAAGCATTCATCAAAATCTTTTAAATTATCAATGGCTAATTTTCGGGCGTAAAGGTTTAGGGTTAGATCTGCTTTACTTGGGTCTTTTGTCCAAGGGCTTCCCCCTCCGATTGGGCAGGCAGTGGAATAAAAGTCACAGGCTAATTTGCGTCCGGTAACACCGCAATCGGCAATACTGGCATGCTGTTGATAAATTCCTGTTCCGTTCACAATTATTTCATATCCCCGTCCCCCCAAGGCAGAGATGATTTTATCTGTAATATCTTCTTTTTTTATCATGGGAATGGCTACAATAACGGTTTTAATTTTCCCCCGATTATCGGTGGTTATTTGTGTTTTGATATCTAGTCCTAAATTTTTACTTTGAAGGGCATATTCATAAAGGCAGTTATTTAATTGTTTTGCCAAAAATAATTCTTTATTAATCAATCCTTTACCTTGACAGGCGTATCCAGCAAAGACCCCTTGATCGCCCCATCCGTTCTGTGTGATACCTTGTGCAATTTCGGATGATTGCTTTCCGATTAAGTCAATAACACGAATGGCGTTGATATTAATAGCTTTTTGTCCCCAAATTTTGAAATATTGTTCATCATATCCGATTTCACGAATAGCCTCTTTCACATACTCATTAAGGATTTTCAGATCAGGCTTGTGGGAGAGTTCTCCACCCAACACAACTGTATTGCCTTTAATCATAACCTCCACGGCATAGCGAATATAGGGGTATTTTTTAATGAGTTTATCCAAAATGAAACATGAAATATAATCGGCAATTTTATCCGGATGGCCGATAGACACCGCTTCCGCTGTTTTCAGCATACTTTCTTCTCCTGTTTAGTCCGCTATAGTGGGACAATTTGGCTTAAATCCACATCACTTTGCACTTTTGCAAAGTTGTGTTAAGGTTAGCTTATCTTTCCCCGATTGTCAAGAGATATTTTCCACTTTGATATATTTGGGATGCACTACTTTTGTTGTTAAGACAATAAAATAATGTCGGATAGGCTTAAAAAATATCCCTTTTCGTTGGTTGCATTTCCCCCATGGCAAGGGCGAACAATCAATTTTTGATGCGGCAACCTGATATAATTTTTCCCCGTCTTGACACCAAATGGCCTCAATCATATTATCACGGATTAAGTCGTCTAAATCAAATGAAATTAAGATATGATTATCCACAAATAATTTAAGCATAGGATCATTGCCATCACATTTTATCGGTTCGGTAAGTGTGCTAATGGCATGGGATCTCCCTTTAAAAGAGTTTTCCATCCATGTGATAATAACCTCTCTGTCATGTGATTTTGCACGCCGATAATACGGGGAAGGGTCCCCATAGCCCGACTTAAAAGTGCCAAGACCTTCTTTTAATATACTGTTTTGACGGGGCGCATAGTGGTAAAGTCGCATTTACTTTCCCTTTTCCAAAACTTCACAAATAATCAGGATTAAATCCGCAATACCGGCTATAACGACAGCCCAATACAATAACCTCTTCCATAGGGGATATTTTGGGGTCTGTTTTAGCACATCGGAGTGTATTGATTGGTTTAATATGCTGTCAATTTTCTTAAAAACAATCACATAATCTTTATATCCATGGCATGGTATAATAAGACGGTTTTGTAATTTTAAATAGGTTTCTATTTCCTGATTGATTTCCTGATTGAATTCATTATACTCCTTTATTTTTTTGAAGGTGATTTTTCTGTAATGATAGGCTTGTACCGGTAAATTTTTATCAATTTTTTGTCCGATTAAGTGTTTCGCTTTTATAAAGCGCAAAACATATCTTTTCATGGCGATAATCCAATGAATCCGCATATCAATAATCACATCTGGTTTTGTTTTTTTGTATAGATAAGCCTGACACCCCTCGGCTACCCAATTTTTATGAGCATGCATAAATTTTTTTAAGGTTTCATACTGCTTTTTTCTGGGATAAAATTCTGAATTTTTAGGGTTGCGACAAATTTCATCTATATTCAGTCTTGGGATTTTATATTTTCTTTGAATAGCGTATGCCAATGAAGATTTTCCTGCCCCTAATGGTCCGATGATTAAGATTTTCATCCTAAAACTCCCATTGTGTTCCCCATAAAATCCTATAATCGGGTTTAGCACCTGATGTGTGATTGGGGTTGAAACGTATTGTCATTTCGCCCCAATGCCGATAGGGACAATGTTCGTTTGTATAATAAAGGCCGATATCGTATTCGCGTGCATTCGGTTTTA
>JAXFZX010000017.1:0-8279 GCA_034184445.1 Pseudomonadota bacterium
ATATAAAACAATATATTATGGCTGAATATCTTGATACTATTTTTACAGATGAGGATCTTACATCAAAAGAATTTATTGATGCGATAAATAAGGACCTTGCTGATATTACGGGATATAAGAGTGATGATACTGTTATCATAGTTTAATAATAAATACGGAGAATAACCATGAAAAAATTTTTAATGGCGACTTTAATAGGATTATTACTGGTCCCCAGTCTTGTTTTTGCGAATGATGTACGGGTAATTCCCTATCCGGATGGAGTGGATATAAAATCAGAAGGTGCTTCTGCCGCACCCAAAGAAATAACTCACAAAGCCTCACCCTATTTTAATATGCCGGATGTTTTTGAACTCACCTCTAATGATCATCTGACAATTTTGAGCCATTATCCGACATATCAGCAAACAACAGAATATTCTTGTGGACCTGCAGCTGCACTGACCATTTTATGGCATTATGGTAAGAATGATGTTACCGAAAAAGAATTGATAGAAAAAATGGGATCAAGTTTTGAAACCGGAACATCTGTGAAGGGGATAGCAAATTACTTTAACAGCCTTGGCTGGAATGTTAAAACAAACCTTGAGGGAAAGCCTTTTGACGAGTACGAGGAATTTTCTGATTTTGTGCTAAAAGAATTAAAGGCTGGGCATCCGATTATGGTGGAAAATGTTTTTATGGGTGGCCATTGGCGTGTTATTATCGGATATGATACAATGGGAACGCAAACGATCGCTGATGATGTTCTGATTTTTGCCGATACTTACGATACAGCAGACCATACCTTAACCGGTAATACGGAAAAAGCGGCAAAGGTCATTGCCGAAGAAACAAAAGCGGATTTATACAAAATTGAATTAGTGACACCTTATCCAGCAGAATATAAAGCACAAACGGAACTGGCCAAAAAAGAATTGGCGGATGGTACCTTGCCCCCGATTAAACCTTGGCCCGAAAACGTTGGTGAATATGATGTTGTATTTGTGGGATCCCCTGTGTGGTGGGGAACAATGGCAACACCGGTACGCACGTTCTTGGCCAGCGGTGCCCTGAAAGGCAAAACAGTGATTCCTTTTGTGACACATGGCGGTGGCGGAGCCGATAATTCCTTTGAAGATACCACCAAATTGTGTGAAGGTTGCAACGTTATCACAGATGGTTGGTCCAACTATGGCAGTATCACCATGGGTGTCGGCAGATGGGCCAAGAAAAGTTTGGAAAAAGCAACCAAATGAAAAAATGGATCCAACCGCTTAGATTGATCATACAGGCCTGCTTTATAGCGGGCCTGTTTTTGCCTTTAATCCATCCGGAATCGGTGGCAGGTTATCTGTTTTGGACGGTGTTGGCGGTTGGTGTCTTTTTTTGCGGATGGGTATGCCCTTTTGGGGCTATTCAAGATTGGCTGGGCTTTCTTGCCAGAAAACTGCATTTACCAAGATTACAAATTCCTTTGAAATATCAAAGGTTTTTACAACTATCCAGATACATCTGGGCAGGACTTATCACCTTCGCGGGCGTTCATTATGCCTTTTTAAGTGCGCGGTTTTATTTTCAAGATAACCTGATTCACAACAACCTTTCATGGATAAGTGGTACCACGTTGGCCATCTTTTTGTTTGCCAGCCTGTTTTTGGACAGATCCTTTTGTAATTATTTTTGCATGAAAGGTGCCATTGATGGATTGATGAGCGTCATTCGCCCCGTAAGTATTAGGCGCGATCCGAAAGCGTGCATTCATTGTCATCTGTGCAATAAAGTGTGCCCCATGAATGTTCCCGTAGAGGGCACAAACTTTGTGCGCCACCCGAACTGCATCAACTGTATGAAATGCGTGTGTGCTTGTCCCAAAAATTGCCTGAAATTTAAATTGATGGCATTAAGGAAAAGTTCCTCTACAAAATAGGAATATAATAGTGACCATTGAAGAAAACATTTTTAAGCGTGCGGAAATAAACAAAAATGCGTTGGCTGGCTATGGGTTCCGGCACGCAAAGGGATTTTGGATTTTAGAGCGTCCCTTCATGAACGGGGATTTTAAGGCTGTCATTCGCATTGATAGCGCTGGGCGTTTTTCGGGGACTGTTTATGAAATTGCCACAGAGGATGAATACTTACCCCTGCGCGTGGAAAGCATGGACGGCTTTGCCGCCGAAGTCAGAAATGCGTACATAGAAATCCTGAAAGACATCAAAGAAAAATCCTGTCATGAAAATGTGTTTATTTTTCCTCAGACCAATCGTTTGGCTGACGAAATTTACAAAAAGTATGGGGATAAGCCCGAGTTTCCATGGCCAGAATACCCCACCTTTGGTGTGTTCAAAAATCCGAATAATGGCAAGTGGTATGCGCTTGTAATGGCCCTTAATGTGCAAAAGGTGGATAAGAAACTGACGGGTGAAGTGGAAGTCATGAATATCAAACTGGATCCTGAAAAAATCAAGGAGCTTCATAAAGAAAAAGGATTTTATCCCGCCTATCACATGAACAAAAAGAACTGGATCAGCATTTTGTTGAACGATACAGTACCGGACAAAGTCTTGCTTGACCTTTTGGACGAAAGCCATCGTTTTACGATAAAAAAACAAAAAGTGATTAAGCATAATTAAAATCTTATTCGTATGCCTCGGGAATGTCTGCCAATCACCGATGGCGGAGTTTTGTAATTTATCAAATTATTTTATTAAAAAACACTTTTTTGGGGGTGAAAAAGTGTATTTTTTCTAAAAAGTTCTTGCTTTTTTGATTTTTATCTGTTATAGTGCGACTTAACCAAATGATTTTGGGGATGTAGCTCAGTTGGTAGAGCGCCGCAATGGCATTGCGGAGGTCAGGGGTTCGACCCCCCTCATCTCCACCAAATTCAACCACCTTGCAGGGTGGTTTTTTTTGTAGGGGGCGAGTCCCTGACCGTAGGTTAGGGGCACGCGGATAAAAAACAACGAAACATGTTGTTTTTTAACGCAAGTGGCGTCGTTTTATTATTGAGCCAGCGGGCCAGGACCCGCGCCGCGAAAATAGAAAAAAAGTGTCCGAAGTTTAGGATAATTCCGAAACAAGACGACCCCCTCATCTCCACCAAGATACAAAGCCCGATGATTTCGGACTTGTTTATGGTATGGTAAGGTATTGTCTCCATTTAGGATTTTGAATTGTTTGATTAAATTTCAAATACACATTTACTCCCGACTATAAGGTGTTAATTTACCTCTTGTTTATCACATCAACTCTTGTTTTTCTAGAATATAAAAGGTTCCACAGTATTCTATCTTTATTTAGCGGTTATCATATTTAAAAATAAGCCCCATGCCGATGGAGTATTCTTGATCTTTAAAATAATTCAAAAAAAGATGGATTTTCCTTTTTAAATCAGATATGATTTGAATGTGTTTTTAATGAAAGGAGAGGAAAATGCATATTTTAGTTATTGGCGGAGCGGGATATATAGGTTCCCATGTCGTGAAAGAATTAATCCAAAACGGGATGAAAGTGACGGTGTTTGATGATTTGTCAACCGGTCAAAAAGTGAATTTATTCCCGAATGCCGATTTTATAGAGGCCTCTATTTTAGACAAAAATGCCTTATCCCAAGCCATGAGTCGCCAAGTGGATGGTATTGTCTTTCTGGCTGGTAAAAAAGCCGTTGGGGAATCTATGGAAAATCCGGCAAAGTATGCAACGACAAACTTGATTGGGGCGGTAAATGTCCTAAATTCCATGTTAGAATGTGGGGTTAATAAATTTATTTTTTCATCCTCAGCGGCTGTTTACGGACCGCCATCATATTTGCCGATTGACGAAAAACATCCCGTCAATCCAATGAGTTTTTATGGCTTTACGAAATTGGAAACCGAACGGTTGTTGCGGTGGTATGATCAATTAAAGGGAATTAAATTCGTGGCTTTACGCTATTTCAATGCTGTCGGATATGATGCAGCAGGAAGTATCAAAGGATTGGAAAAAAATCCACAAAATTTGTTGCCGATCGTGATGGAGGTAGCCTGTGGCAAACGGCCTGTCTTAAATATTTTCGGAAATGATTATGATACGGCGGATGGCACCTGTATTCGGGACTATATTCATGTAACGGATTTAGCCGTAGCACATCGGAAAGCTTTGGAGTATCTAAATCAGGGTGGAACAAGCGAAATTCTGAATTTAGGCACAGGGAAAGGGGTATCGGTTCGGGAAATGGTTTTGAAAACTCAGGAAATTATCGGACGTGAAATCCCCCATACCTATGTTCCACGTCGTGCCGGCGATCCCTCAGAGTTAAGGGCCTCCCCGAATCGGGCGGCTCAGGTTTTAAATTGGCGTGCTGAACATAGTGATGTGGAAAATATTATCCGCACAACATGGGCTGTATATCAAGACAATCACAACTAATATAAGAGATCTTGATAATCTTTTAAGTGCACAAAGCGATAACCTTGCTTCTTTAAAATCGGCAGGGCTTGTCTGATACCTTGTCCCGTTTCTTTTTCGGGGTGATTCATGTGACAAATAATAATGTCGCCGGCGCGTGATCTTAGGAATGCATTGACAACCTCGGATGCCGTGTAGGTAGCCCCTTTATCCCCCAACACGGAAAAACCAATGGATTGAAAGCCCATGTCTTGTATAAGCTTAACGGCCTCTTCATCATAATAGGCTGTGCCCGAACGGAAGAAAATCGGCCTACGTCCCGTTAATTTTTCAATTTTATCGGCATTATCGGCAACTTCTTGGATTAAGGCTTGTGCATTTTCCGTTCCTGTAATCCCATAGATAGATCGCCCCGTTAATGATGCCGGTCGGTGATTTAAACCGTGATTTTCTATTTCAAACAAAGGATTTTCAGCCAATCGCTTAAATCTATCGGGATACTTATCTATCCAGCGACCCGTTATAAAAACGGTTGTCGGAATTTGTTCTTGGATTAAAAAGGATATTAGATCTTCATCTAAACTGTCCCCTTGGGAACCACAGGCATCCATGGTTAAGGCCAAAATCTTTTCGTTCGTGCGAATGCGGGTGCGCACACCAGTGGCGTTTTCGGACCATTGAGTGGGGGAAACCCCTTCATATTTTGGGATCAAATCAAGTCTTCCCATCCCGCAGGCACAGGCTAAAATGGTAAATAACAGGGCTATACCTCTTTTCATAACACACCTTTCAATGTTTAAACAGGACATCCCATCATATCAGATATGGGATAGAGGGTTATTGCCTTGTTTTTTGAATATTATGAACCTGTTGAACTGCTTTCTTTTTATCCTCAGCCCGCCAAGAGGAAATTTGTGTAGGGCGTGCCACAGATGAATTAGAAGAAGAATCTTTATTTTTTGCAGCAAGTAATAAACAATACGGATAGTTCATTTTTTATTTCCTTTCGGAGTGAATTATATCGCTTTAATGCCGTTTTGTCAATTAAAAAGAAGGGTTGATTGCAGAAAGTATTGGAATACATATGATATATTCCCAAAAAACGCGAAGCTTAGTGGGCATGATTATTGACAATCATCAAAATATGTTTTAAATTACCTGAAAAAGATGAAAGGGAATCGTAATGACAAAGTTATCTGTAATTGTTGGGATCATTGTGGCAGGTGGTATTGCACTTGGCGGATTTTTTCCAGGGTATTATTTTTACAAAACAAATTATGATTTACGTACGGTTAAGGTTAAAGGCCTTGCCGAACAGGACGTTAAAGCCGATTTGGCAGTCTGGAATATTCGTTTTCAATCGGCGAATAACGATTTGGGTATTGCCAAACAAGATATAGAAAATCAAGAAAAAACGATTCGTTCTTTCTTGCAAAAAGCGGGGTTCCTCGATTCTGAAATTATTGTTCAAGGGTTAAGCATGCAAGATGCCTATGCCGATTCGTATCGGGACAGGAATACCATAGCCGCTCGTTATACCCTAACGCAAACATTAACGGTACGCAGTCATCAAGTTGATCTTATTCATCAAACCTACCCAAAAATTGGTGATTTGGTATCGCAAAAAGTGACTTTAAGCGGTTATGGAAATGGTGTTTCATACCTTTTTACAGGGTTAAATGAAATTAAACCGACAATGCTTAAAAAAGCGACACAAAATGCACGGCAGGCTGCTGACGAGTTTGCACAAAATTCGCAATCCCGTGTAGGTCAAATTCGGTCGGCTAATCAAGGGGTCTTTTCCATCTTACCACGAGAGGATATTCCCGATCAAAGTGAACGTGATCAAATTAATAAAAAAGTGCGTGTTGTATCAACGATTGAGTATTATTTGGAATAATCATTCCCGCGTGTGATTAAGTGCTTTTTTCAGCCGTTCGCGACAGGCCGTATTGGATAAGGCCACATGAGGGGTTATTTTGTGCCGTGTGATAAAAGCCCCAGGCCATTTTTCCAAGTCTGACCCTAAGGGGATAAAAGAGGTGCTTATTTCATTCTGAATGGAATTGGACAATCCGTTAAACAATATGGATTTAAACCATAAAAGGGCTATCTCTTGAAATTTGTTCCCTTGATTGCAATAGGTGCTAATGTGGTGTGGAGCATTGGCGGTATTGTTTTCCAATGTGTTAATTAATAAAACAACTTGATTCTTTTGTCTTTTAAGGTTTGTTCGGATTAGCGGCTTTTTAGAATCCCATTTTGGTATTATCCCCAACATATCTTGTCCAACAACATCATCCTGAGTGTTTAGAATATGAAAAGTCCGGAAACCACAGGAGAAGTGTTCTTCATTTAAGGCTGCTCCAAAATGCAGGGTCAAAACCTGTGATTGAATTTGGTGAATTTCTTGTTGCTTAAAGCCATACTCTTGCATATCTGTGGCCATTATTTCGGACAAGGCCTGTATAACCGACGATCCATAACTGTATCCGATTAAGTTGAGTCGCCGCATATTTTGCATGGCAGTAAGAACCGGCATTTTGCACCCTGTTCTATCACAATATAGGGGGCGCAGATATCGTGCCACAAAATGACGCGTGTAAAAAAGCGGAGAATCCGGCTGTTCTTCTTGAACGGAAGAAGGTTGCTTAGATAATAAAAAATCATTACATAAATCACGTTGTGTTCCCGGATAGCGAACCGATAAAACACGGAAAGCAGGCACAGGTGTCTGGTATATTCCAAGGGTTTTACGCATCAATCGGCCGAATCCGTTAATTAGGCTTAACACATAATTTCCGCGCCCCGAAAACAGTAAGAGAATCGGTCGGCTTAAAATATCTTGGGAATCCGATGATGATATAATTCGGTAATCTTGATCCTGCGCTTCATTTTGGGCCAGTTGCTCTATAAAAGACATATAAATGCTTTTTTCCAATTTGTCTTTTAATATTGGATTGGTTGTAAACGGATACAAAAGTCGCCTAAACGGGCGATTAGATGTTTGATGTTGATTTTTTGCCGATTCTAAAACATCTATGGGAGTCATGCCTAACTTGTTTTGTGCTTCCACTAAGTCCGGAGATCGGGACAAGATGGCTTGCACCGGTTCAATAGGCACACGCATATCCTCTTCGCAATTGGCAAGGCTGTGCAACAAAGTATCTCCTGCTTTATCGCGAAAACAGAAATGCCCACTTTTCAATTTTTTTATAATTTCAGGATAGTCAATCATGTCTCGTGCGTTCGGGTGTGTAGGGATACATATGTATCCGGTTGAATAGGCCTGACCCCATTGGCGGATAATAGACGCACCATTGTGTTAGAGGTCTTTCTAATAAAACGTATAAGCTCTTGAAAGTAATATAGGCGTTTCATGGCTTTATACTCGGCTATACGATTTTTACGCCAATGCCATTCCCGAATGGCATTCATTTGTAGGGTATCATCTAATGCAACGCCCGCAAGATTGTCAACCCTTAAAGATAGCCTTGCCGGCATTGGAGGACAAACAAATCGTTTCCCGGGGCGTTTAACGACAATGCCGTCTTTTTCCATAAAATTGCCACATTTTTTAATCTTACTGCGAGACATAGGATACTCCTTTTAAACAAGGAAAAATCCTATCATAAAAAGAACAATTTGTCAAGTTTTATTTAAAAATAAGCATGACAAAGAAGAAATTGACCGATGGGGGATAAGAATATTATTTTTAACTACACGAGAGGTAAAGAAAAAGATGAATAGCCCCAATATGGGAAGTAAGACAACATGAGGAACAAATCTAAAAAGGGAAAACAGCGATATAGGTTCCTAAACTGTGGATACAGGAACAATAAAAAGTAGAAACATTCTTTCAAGATAAAAAGAAAAATTATACGATATTCTCAAAACAGATCGCCCAGGGA